>JBHIBR010000288.1:0-3098 GCA_046759145.1 Nitrospinota bacterium
TCGCCGCCGCACGCTGGATGTCGGCCATGAGCTCGGGACCCGCCGCCTGGGCGAAGGCTTCGAAGGCGGGCTTTCCGCCCAGCTCGTGGATGAAGTTCCCCCCCGCCCCGGTCACCATCAGGGGTTCCCCTACGGGGAGGTAGGCCTGGGTCACCCCCAGCCGGTAATCGAAGGCCCCGCCCATCACCAAGCCCGCCACGGCGTCCGTGGCGAGGCGGCCGTCCAGGAACTGGAAGGTGCGCCGCAGGCTCCCCTCCTCGCTCGCCCCACCGCCCACCACCGGAGTGCCTTCGGCCTCGGCGGCGAGCCCGCCCAGGAGCTCGGGACCGTTCAGGTTGTAGGTGTCGGGAAGCATCACCGCCAGGGGGCGACCGCCCGCCCCCCGGGCGAGCCGGGCGACCTGCCGGCCCGCTCGCCGGGGATTGTCCCGCAGGCCCTCGACCAGGAAGGGGAGGAGCCTCATCCCCGGGGCCTCGAGGACCAGGAGCGCCACCCCGGGGCCCTCCTCCACTTCCCCCTCCTCGGTCAGCACGCCGTAGCCGCTGCACCCCACCACGTGGCGCGCCCCGCTCGCCCCGCGCACCTCGCCCACCAGCTCCTCCATCCGGGAGAAGTGGTCAGCCGAGGCGTAGAGCAGGACCACCTCCGCCCGTCGGATGCCGGCGCGCTCCATGGCCGCCGCGGCGGCCTCCCGGCCTGCCCGGCCGCTCGCCCGCTCGGCGGAGATGCCCGTGGCGGCGCGGATCATGGGGTGGACCTTCTCAGGGGCGCATGGCGCCCGGGGGCTCGACCCGAAGGAGGGGGGGCTCGGTGAGCCGCTGGACCTCCTCCGGGCTCACCCCGGGGGCAACCTCTCGCAGGAGGAGGCCGCGCTCGGTGACCTCGATGAAGGCGAGGTCGGTGAACACCTTCTTCACCACCCGGCGGGCGGTCAGGGGATAGATGCAGGCGTTGAGGATCTTGGGCTCCCCCTCCCGCGTGGTGTGGGACATCAGGACGAAGACCGCCTTCGCCCCCGCCGCCAGATCCATGGCGCCCCCGATCCCGCCGAACGCCTCCCCCGGGATCGTCCAGTTGGCCAGGTCTCCCTCGGCCGAAACCTGGAGGGCGCCCATGACGGCGATGTCGATGTGGCCTCCCCGGATCATGGCGAAGGAGTCGGCATGGTGGAAGAGCGACGCCCCGGGGAGGAGGGTGATGGGCTCCCGGGAGGCGTTGATGTAGTCGGGATGCTCCTCGCCCTTGGCCGGCCGCGGCCCCACGCCCAGCACCCCGTTCTCGCTCATGAACATCACTCCCCGGCCCGGGGGCACACGGGCGGCCACGAGGGTCGGGGTCCCGATCCCCAGGTTCACAAAGCTGCCGGGGGGGATCTCCCGCGCGCAGCGGGCTGCCATCTCCTCCTTACTCAGACCGGAGGCCAAGGTCCTCTCCCACCACCACGCGGTCCACATAGATGCCCGGCGTGACCACCTCCTCGGGGTCGAGGGCGCCGACCTCCACCACCTCTTCCACCTCCGCCACGGTGATCCGGGCGGCGGTGGCCATGACGGGGTTGAAGTTTCGACCTGTTCCCCGGTAGGTGAGGCCCCCGGCGGGGTCCGCCCGGCGGGCACGGATGAGGGCGTAGTCCCCTGGGAGGGCATACTCCAGGAGGTGCTCGCGGCCGTCGAAGGCACGCACCTCCTTCCCCTCGGCCACCACCGTCCCCGCCCCGGTCGGGGTGTAGAAGGCGGGGATGCCGGCACCTGCGGCGCGCAGCCGCTCGGCCAGCGTCCCCTGGGGCACCTGCTCCAGTTCCACCTTCCCCGCCAGATAGAGTTCCCGGAAGACGTAGGAGCCTCGGTGGAAGGGATAGCTGGCCACCATCTTCCTCACCTGTCCCTGCCGCAACAGCCGGGCGAGCCCTCCTTCTCCCTGGCCGCAGTGGTTGGACACAATGGTCAGCTCCCGGGCGCCGTGCTCCGCGAGGGCCACCAGCAGGTTCTCCGGAAGTCCCGTCCCGCCGAACCCTCCCACCAAGACGACCGCCCCGTCGGGCAGATCCGCCAGCGCTGCGGCCGAGGATGGATAGAGCTTTCCCGCCACGACCCTGCACCCGCTTGCGACCGATGGTCCTGAACGCGATACTTTCGGTGCCTCCGGCCGGGCTCGCCGGAGGCGAACCGATCAGGCAAGCTCGACGCCTCCTCACGCGGAGGGGCCCCTCATCTTATCGCCCATTTCGGCGCAAAAAGGAAGCATCCGCCGCGCGAGGGCCGGCGCGGGCCGGGCCTTTTGCCTCGCCCTCGCGGTGGTGGTCGCGGGAGTGGCCCCTGTCAACCCGGTGGCCGGGGGAGAGGCGCGGGAATTCGACGCGGAGGCCGCCTACGAGCTCGTGAAGAAGCAGGTAGCGCTCGGGAGCCGCGCCCTGGGCCGTCCGGGCCACCGCGCCGCCCGCTCCCTGCTGCTCGCCGAGCTGCGCCGGCGGGCGGACCGGGTGTGGGAGCAGGAGTTCCGCTGGCGGGGGTTCACCCTCACCAACCTCGTCGCGGAGGTCCGGGGGGACTACTCCGGGAAGCCGCGACCGCGGCTCCTGTTCGCCACCCATTGGGACACCCACCCCTTTGCCGTGCGGGAGGAGGAACCCTTCCTGCGCCGCCGGCCCGTGCCCGGGGCCAACGACGGGGCGAGCGGGGTGGCCGTGCTCCTCGAGGTGGCGCGCGCGCTGCGTGCCCGGCGTCCGCCCCGGGACGTGCTCATTGTGCTCTTCGATGGGGAGGACTGGGGCCAGGACGGCCAGTGGTTCATCGGGAGCACCCACTTCGCCCGCACCGCCCTCGCCCCGGGCGGGCCCTTCCCCGCGGGCAGCTTCCGCTACGGCCTCGTGGTGGACATGGTGGGAGACAGAGACCTGCAGATCCACCCCGAGGGCCACAGCCAGCGCGACGCCCCCGACGTGGTGCGCAGGGTGTGGGAGAGCGCCCGGCGGGTGGGGGCGAGGGGCTTTCTCCCGGGGGTGCGCCACTGGGTGCGCGACGACCACCTCCCCCTGAACGCGGCGGGCCTGCGGACGGCGCTGCTGATCGACTTCGACTATCCCGCCTGGCACACGACGC
>JBHIBR010000289.1:0-3088 GCA_046759145.1 Nitrospinota bacterium
GGGATAGGCGCAATAGGGAAGGCTCCAGGCCAAGGCCCGAAGCGTGGGAACGCCGACCACCGGTTTCCCCGTGGCGAGCGCCAGCCCCTTCACCGTGCTGAGACCGATCCGGAGGCCGGTGAAGGAGCCCGGCCCGATGGAGACCGCCAGCCCTTCCACCGCGGCGATCGTCACCCGAGCATCCTGAAGGACCCGGTCGACCGCGGGCATGAGACGCTCGGCATACGTCGCTTCCACGTTCAGCACGTACTCGGCGATGACCCCCTCGCCCCCCACGAGGGCCACCCCCCCTTGCGGACCGGCGCTCTCGATCCCCAAGACGATCACTGCTCTTCCCTGCCCCGGGGCACAGACGCCAAAGCCCGATCAAGCTCCGCCGACGAGGGCGGATCCTCGTCCATCTCTCCCTTGAGGTACCGATCGTAGGCGCTGAGATCGAAGTGCCCGTGGCCGGATAAATTACACAGCAGGGTTCGCTCCTCGCCTCCTTCCCGGCATCGGATGGCCTCGTCCATGACGGCCCGGACCGCATGGGCGGCCTCAGGGGCGGGGAGAATCCCTTCGGTCCGGGCAAAGGAAACCGCCGCCTCAAAGACGGGCCGCTGGGGATAGGCGATCGCTTCGATGAGGCCCTGATCGTAAAGCGCGCTGATCAGCGGGGCCATCCCGTGATATCGGAGTCCGCCGGCGTGGATAGCCGGGGGAACGAAAGCATGCCCGAGGCTGTGCATCTTGAGCAGGGGGGTGAGGCATGCCGTATCTCCGAAGTCGTAGGTGTACCGCCCACGGGTCAATGTCGGGCAGGCGGTCGGCTCCACCGCCACGAACCGGATGGAGCGGCCATCCAGCTTCTCTTTCAGAAAGGGAAAGGCGAGTCCGGCAAAATTGCTCCCGCCACCGCAGCAGCCAAAGATTACATCGGGAAAGGCGTCGCAGAGCTCCATCTGCTTGATCGCCTCGAGCCCGATCACCGTCTGATGGAGCAGCACATGGTTCAAGACACTCCCCAGCGCGTACTTGGTATCCTCATGCTTCCTGGCCTCTTCGACCGCCTCGCTGATCGCGATCCCGAGGCTCCCGGGGGTGTTCGGATCCTGGGCCAGCGCCTGCCGACCAGCTGCCGTCTTGCGACTCGGGCTCGGACACACCGTCGCCCCCCAGACCTCCATCATCGATCGACGGTAGGGTTTTTGATCGTAACTCACCCGGACCATGTAGACGGCACACTCGAGGCCCAAGAGGGAGCAGGCAAAGGCGAGCGCGCTTCCCCACTGTCCGGCCCCCGTTTCGGTGGTCAGTCGCCGCACCTTCTCCTCTCGGTTGAAATAGGCTTGGGCGACGGCGGTATTGGGCTTGTGGCTTCCCGCCGGAGAGACGCCTTCATATTTATAGAAGATCCTGGCGGGGGTCTCGAGGGCCTCCTCGAGACGCGTCGCCCGGTACAGCGGCGTTGGGCGCCAGAGGCCGTAGATCCGCCGGACCGGTGCAGGAATAGGAATCAGGGCTTCCCGGGTCATCTCCTGTTCGATGAGGGCCTGAGGAAACAGGGGAGCGAGGGCCAGGGAATCCAACGGATCACCGCTCTCCGGATCGAGCGGAGGAGGCGGTGCGGCCGGGAGGTCGGCCAGGATGTTGTACCAGAACCAGGGGAGCTCCACTTCCGGCAGGAAGACCTTCGTCACCTGCATCGCTGCCTCCTTTGGAAATGAGAATCTTAGCACCCTCGTCCCACCGCCGCAAGCGGCCGCGCGCGCTCGCCACGGACAGAGCAAGCCGAGCGCGGCGCGGAGTGTGAAGGGCACGACGGGCCACCGGGGCCCACGCTATCCTCCCTTTTCCTGGGAGGGAAAACGGACGCTGGCAAAGAGGCCGGTAGCCGCCAGGAGGAGGAGAAGCAGCGTGATCACGCCGAAGCGATATTTTGCCGGGCCGTGCGCCCGGAACAGAAAGAGGGTAGCCGACCAGAGGAGGGGGCCGACCACCGACGCCGCCTTTCCCGTCACTCCGTAGAGGCCGAAAAACTCGCCGAGCTTCTCCCGAGGGGCCAGGAGTATCAAACAGAGGCGGGCGACAACCCAGACGCCTCCCAGTCCCGCCCCCGCCAGCATCCCGACCCCGTAGAAAAGGCCGGGAGAGGTTACGAGGAAGGCGAGGGTGAGGGTGACGACCCACAGCGAGAGGATGAGGATCATCACCGATTTCACCGGTCGCCGATCCGCAAGCCACCCGAAGAGCCCAGAGCCGCCGATGGCGGCGACGGCCGAGATGGCAACCAGGAGGTTGACGCCCGCCTGGGTGGAAAAACCGACCGCCCTTTCCGCATAGATGGCCATCACCAGGATCAAGGTGTGCATCACGTCGGCGTACAGGAAGTTGGCCACCAGAAACTTCAAAAGCTCGCGATGCCTGGGGAGAGTGCGGAGGGTTTGGAGGACTTCCCGGATGACCCCTTGCCCCACGGGTGGTTTCTGGACACCCTCGCGCTCATGCACCCCAAAAAACACCGGCAGGGAAAAGAGGAGAAACAGGAGCGCCGTCGGGAGGAAGGCATTCACCCGCACCGGCCCCGCCCCCCCGAGTGCTTCCACACTCAAGAGATCGACCACTCCCTGTAGCGGGGACGGAAGCCAGCCGTACGCCGCAGGGTCGACAAAGGGGAGGACCAGGTACATTCCCACGATCGCCCCCGCGTATCCGAGCGCCACGCCCAACCCCGAGACCCGACCCCGATTTTCCTCGCGGCTCACCGCCGGGAGCAGCGCATTGTAGAAGACGAGGCTCACCTGGTAGGAGAAGTTCGCCAGGGCAAACACGATCAGCGCGGGCCCCGCCTGTCGGGTCCAGGCGAGCAGGGCCGTTGCCATGACACAGAGGGTCGTGAAGGCGAGCAGGAATGGCTTTTGTCCGCGCCGATCAGCGAGGTTTCCCAGGAAAGGGGCCACAGCCGCCACCGCCAGCATCGAAAAGGCAAAGGTCGGCGGATAAAGGTATTCCCCCCCCTGGAGGTCCGTCGAGATCCACAGGGCGAAGTACAGGGAGACAATATTCAGGGAGAAGATGGTGTTGGCAAAATCGTAGAGGGCCCACG
>JBHIBR010000290.1:0-3076 GCA_046759145.1 Nitrospinota bacterium
ACTCCCCCCCCGGGCAGAATGGACCTTTTCACCTCCAGGATAAGGCAAAACCTATGCCGAAGCCCCAACCGGCCATAACACCTTGAGAATAGGGGAATCAAAAAACGAACACAGTCTTCATCCATCACGACCTGTAAACATCAGCAACTGAACCCAGAGCCTCTTTTAGAAAAAGGGCCAAATTTCAGTCGATTACAAGTCATTCGCAGACTTGTCGAGGGATACATTGGCGCTGGCGACAAGTCCGCCAGTTGTTCCTCAGCCGCGCTGGAGGCCACCAGACGCGCTTTGCATCATGAAGGAGGACATCCTCGAGCACCCGCGCGCCCACAAGGCGGCGGTCACCGACTCCATGTGGTCCAGGGGATCCGCACCCACGGCGGAAGCATCAACGACGTCATCGCCGGCATCCTGCCGTTCGCCGCCGCCATGCTCGTGATGGTCGTGCTTCTCATGTACTTTCCAGCGCTGGCCATGTGGCTGCCCAGCAGGCTTTTCGAATAGGGCAGCTTCGCCGGGATCAAAATCCCCCATGCGTCAAGCGGAAACGGGGGAGCTTGAGGGCGGGCACAAGGCATCCCCCTCCGGCCCAGAAGGCGTGTCGTTCCTGGCTCTTTCCCACCGCCTCCACCTGCCCCAGGGCCTCCACCACGGACTGGGTGAAGCGCAGGTTCCTCAGGGCCCAGCGCTCCCTCCCCCCCTCCAGGTAGAACGTCCCATCCCGGGTCATCCCCGTCATGAGCGCCCTGCGGGGCTCCAGCAGGGCGTTCACGTAATGAAAGCGGCTCACCCGGATTCCCCGCTCCGTCTCTTCCACCATCTCCTCGAGGCTCGCTTCCCCCGGCTCCAGCACGAGGTTCGATGGCAGAGGCCCATCCTCTCGCCCACCCGGCGCGGCGTGCCCCGTCGCGCGCTTTCCCCCACGGGCCCCCCAGAGGGTGTCCCACACCACGCCCCGGAGCACCCCGCCCTCGATGAGATTCACCCTCCGCTTGGAGACCCCCTCGGAGTCAAAGGGGAAGGGAAAGCACTCGGGATGGAGCCCATCGTCGAAGAGGGTGATGCGGGGAGAGAGGAGTGGCTCTCCCATCCGCCCTGAGGTGAACCCGCGCCCCTCGGCGTAGGCCCTCCCCCCGAGGCCGATGAGTCGAAGCCAGGAGAGGAGCTCCGCCACCGCAGGGGGCTCCAGAATGACCGCGTACTCACCCGCAGGCAGCTCACGCGGCTGCCGGGCGGCGGCACACCGCTCGCTGGCCCGCTCCGCCCTGCCCTGGATGTCGAGGGCTTGGAAATCCCTTCCCGCGTCGTAGCCGTAGCCCGAAACAGCGCGTCCCTCCGCCTCGCAGATGAAGTTGAACTCGCAGGAGGTAGCCTGCCCATAGCGGGCGACGCCCCGGGAATTTACCACCGCCCGCTCCTCCATCCCCGCCGAGAGGGCGCCCGAGGCGCTCTGACCCCGGCGGGCGATGCGGCGAAAGAGGCGGGAGAGAATCTCGGCGCGCCGGAGGGGGGTGGCGCGGAGGGTGGCCTCGCAGACGCAGTTGGGAAGGCTGCGCGGCCGAGGTTGATCTTCGTAACTAATTGATTCTTCAGCGAGTTCTTGCTCCCTGAGCCCCGGCAGGCCCGGGTGGTCGGAGATAGGAGGGGCGTTTTTTGCGAGTAATCTCGCCCTTTTCAGTGTGTTACGTGTCGCTTCCGCCCTCAGACCCTCCCCCTCGGCCGCCCCGACGCGGAATCCGCCCCCGCCCCCTCGCGCGGGCAGAAGGGCCCTCACGCGCACCCGCTCCCCCTCCACCTCGAGGCTCTGGTGGACGCGAGAGGCTGCAAACCGGGTCGTGGAGCGCCGCTCGCCGAGGAAGGAGACCTCGAGCTGCTCTCCCCCCTCCCCGGCTCTCGCCACAAGGCGGGAGAGGGTGCTCAGCACCCGCTCTTCTCCCCGCATCAGCCCGATCCGACCTCCACCTCGCGGAAGCGGGCGGGCGCGACCCCGTGTCCCACCCGCATGAGCTGCATGGGCTCCCCCTTCCCGCAGTTGGGCACGCCCCAGATGCGCCACTCCCCCGAGAGACCACGGGCGGGGAGCTCCTCAGATAGCCGAGACGAGAGGGGTTTCGGGGAGGCGGGGGTCCCCGGGGGGCGCGGTAATTTCGGAGGGCCCGGTGGCCCCCCACCGCAGATGGCGTCGCAGCTTGCCCAGAATCCCGGCGTGATGCCTGCATAGACGGGGTTTTTCAAAATCCCCGTCAGCCTCCCCCCCTCGATGAGCCAGGCCACCTCGCAGCCGAAGTGGAAGTTGAGGCGCAGGTCATCGATGCTCCAGCTCTTGTTGGTCGCGAGGAGGAGGCCGCGGGGGGTGTCGGCGATCAGCTCCTCGAGCGTGCCCTCCCCCGGCTCGAGGTTCACGTTGGTCATGCGGATGATGGGGAGGCTCCCCCAGCCCGCCGCCCGCACCGAGCCGCTGCTCCGCTCCCCGCGCCCGAGCCTGGCCGCCGTCTCCCGCGAGGAGAGGTAGCCGCAAAAGATCCCCTCCCGCACCAGGTACACCCGCCGGGCGGGGACGCCCTCGTCGTCGAAGCCGAAGGTGCCGAGGCCGCCGGGGAGGGTGGCGTCCGCCGTGATGTGGACGAGGGGTGAACCGTAGCGGAGTTTTCCGCGCCCCTCAGGCGTGAGGAAGCTCGCCCCCGCGAGGGAAACCTCCTCCCCCAGCGCCCGGTCGAGCTCGACCGCGTGGCCGCAGGACTCGTGGAGCTGGAGGGCGAGCTGGCTCCCTTCGAGGATGACGGTGTAGCGGCCGGGGGAGACGGGGGGAGCATCCAGCAACTCCCGCGCCTCGCGGGCGACGCGCTCGGCGTGGGCCGGGAGGTAGAGGGAGCGGATGTGCTCGAAGCCGCCCGCGACGTAATCCCCCATCCCCCCGGCCGGATAGGACCTCCGCTGGACTTCGCCCGCGCGGACGGCATAACACTCCATCCCGCCCCCGCTCTCGAGGATGTTCTGTTCAATGTCCGCCCCCTCAGTGTTGAGGAAGCGTTTCTCGGTGCGGAAGAAAGCGAGGTGGGCCGAGGCGGTCTGGATG
>JBHIBR010000291.1:0-3076 GCA_046759145.1 Nitrospinota bacterium
GGCTGGCGGAGGCGCGTGGGAGTCGAACCCACCCGCGAGGGTGCTAGCCCCGCACACTGGATTTGAAGTCCAGGCGGCACACCGGCACCGATGCGCCTCCCCCTGCCACCTCGGATGGGCGAACTCGACCCCTCCCCTGCCCCGCACGCGCCACTCTAAGCAGGGGGGGAGGGGCTGTCAACGCCGGGCCCCCGGACTCTGACGCGGCGCGTTCGCTCATGCATGGACCTCGCTATCTGCCTCGGGACCACAGAAGATGCTCACTCCTCCAATTTCACTCTTCCGCCCAGCGTCCGGCGCGGATGTGACCCCACAGACCACATCATACCGACATGGGGGGACATCAAGGCGCGCCGGGCCCCACTAGGCGATGAGGCCCATCGCCCAGGAGATGAGGGCCGCCAGGCTGGCCGCCATGGGGATGGTGAGGATCCAGGCGACCACCATCTCGTAGGCCACCCCCCAGCGCACCGCGGAGAAGCGCACCGTGGCGCCCACGCCCATGATGGCCCCGGCGATGGTGTGGGTGGTGGAGACGGGGATGCCCGCGGCGGCCAGGGCGAGGAGGGTCACCCCGCCACCCGTCTCGGCGCAGAAGCCCCCGACCGGCCGGAGCTTGGTGATGCGCATCCCCATCGTCCTGATCACGCGCCAGCCCCCCGCCAGGGTGCCCAGGGCGATGGCCGTGTAGGCGCTGAAGACCACCCAGAGGGGGACGTAGAACTCCTCCCCCAAATAGCCGCCCGAGAACAACAGGACGGCGATGATCCCCATGGTCTTCTGCGCGTCGTTCGTCCCGTGGCTCAGACTGTAGAGGGCGGCCGAGAAGAGCTGCCCGATGCGGAAAAGCCGGTCCACCCGGCCCGGCGCCCAGCGGCGGAAGAGCCAGCCGACGGCGACCATGTGTATGAACCCCAGGAAGAGGCCGATGAGGGGCGCGAGGGCAATGAAGATGACCACCTTGGTCACCCCCGCAACCACCAGCGACCCCGGCCCCGCCTTGGCGAGGGCGCTTCCGACCATCCCCCCGATGAGGGAGTGGGAGACGCTGATGGGCACACCGTAGTGGGTGCACAGGTAGACCCAAAGGCTCGCCCCGATGAGGCCTGCGAGGATCATGGGCTCCGTCACCACAGCGGGGTCCACGATCCCCTTGCCGATGGTGGTGGCGACCGCCACGCCGAAGGTGAAGACGGCCACGAAGTTGAAGAAGGCCGCCCAGGCCACCGCCCAGCGGGGGGAGAGGACGCGCGTCGAGACGACCGTCGCGATGGAGTTCGCGGCGTCGTTCATCCCGTTCAGGAAGTCGAAAACCAGGGCCAGGGAGATGCCCAGGATGAGCGCGGGGGAAGGCACGGTGGCGCCCCCCTAGGCGTGCTTCACCACGATGCCTTCGATGACGTTGGCAACGTCCTCCACCCGGTCGGTGGCCTGCTCGACGATCTCCAGGAGCTCCTTCCACTTCAGAAGCTCCAGGGGCTCCTCGCCGTTGCCGAAGAGCATCCCCAGCGCCTCGCGCATGGCGTCGTCGGAGCGGTTCTCGTAGTCGTGGATCTCGATGCAGGTCTGGAGCACCGGGTCGCTCTCCTTCGTGTTGCGCAGGCCGCGTATGGCGCGCTCGAGGGCCGACACCCCGGCATCCAGGGCGACCGCCATCTGCTCCAGCTGGGGCTGATAGGTGCGGGTCTGGATGTTGAACAGCACCAGCCGCTGGGCCGCCGCGTCGATGCCGTCGAGGATGTCGTCCAAGCGGTTCACCATCTCGTGGATGTCCTCCCGGTCGAAAGGGGTGATGAAGGTGCCGTGCAGGCGGCGCATGGCCTCGTGGGTGATTCGGTCTCCCTCGTGCTCCACGTCCTTGATGATGCTGGCCATCTCCTCAAAATTCGAGAACTCCCCCACCATGCGGAGGAAGGTCTGGGCGCCCTTGTGGATGTTGCTGGCTGCGGCCTCGAAGAGGTCGAAGAAAGCCTCCTCGCGGGGTAGGAAAGGGATTCTCATGGCCGACTACCCTCCTCCCGGCGGGGGGGAGCCCCCGCCGGAATCTTCAGTCCATGACCCCCTGCCATATAGCACGTCAAAGCCCGGAACGGAAATGAAAAGGACTCGGGAGTGACCCGCCAAGTCCCTCTCGGCTAGAATGCCGGGGACGCATCTCCGGGCAGGAAACCCGGCGCAGGGGGAAACCCCGTGGAGGAGCGCAGCCCGGGGGTCCTCCGAGCGCCCCGCCCGCCGACGGCGCCGCCGGGTGGCGGGGCCGGGAGGGGAGGGAATGCGGGGCTTCGTGGAAGAGCTACTCCGGGAGGCGGGCGCGCTCGCGCTTCGCCACTTCCGGCGGGTCGCGGCCGAGACCAAGCAGGACGAGAGCCTCGTCTCCGAAGCGGACCGCGCGGTCGAGCTCTTCCTGCGCGAGTCCATCGAACGGCGCTTCCCCGACCACAGGGTCCTGGGCGAGGAGTTCGGCGAGGGGGCAAGGCGCGAGAGCCCCTTCGTCTGGGCGGTGGATCCCATCGACGGCACCACGCCCTACCTGCGGGGCCTCCCCACGTGGGGGGTGGGCATCGGCCTGCTGGAAGGGGGGAGGCCCCTGTGCGGAGGGTTCTTCCTCCCCGCCCTGGGCGACCTCTTCCTGGCGCAACGGGGCGAGGGGGCCTGGTGCAACGGCGAGCGGCTCCGCCCGCTTGCCCCCGCCGAGGTGACGAAGCAGACGGTCCTCTTCATCCCCAGCTCCCACAAAAGGCGCTTCGCCATCGCCTACCCGGGCAAGCGGGTGAGCTACGGCAGCGCCGGCGCCCACGTGGCTTACACCGCCCGCGGGTGCGCCATCGCGGCTGTAGTGGACCGGCCCAGGCTGTGGGACATCCTGGGGCCCGCCTCCGCCCTGTGGGAGGTGGGGGGGTGCGCAGAGATGGCGTACGGGGGCGAGTTTCGCTGGGAGGTGCTCCTGGGGGGCGAGAAGGCGGCGGGCCCTGTGGTGTTCGGCCGCCCGGAGAACGTGCGGACGGTCCAGCCCTACATCGAGCCCCTGGAACTCCCCTAGCCGGCGGCAGCGGGGGGTTCCCCTCCCCCCTCTCCT
>JBHIBR010000292.1:0-3066 GCA_046759145.1 Nitrospinota bacterium
CATGACGAACACCACGGCCTGCACCGCCGGGTAGTCGCGGTTGTTCACCGAGCTGATGAGGCCCGAGCCCATCCCGGGCACTGCGAAGATGATCTCCATCACCACGATCCCGCCCAGCAGCCGGCCGCCCCACCAGCCGCTGAAGGTCACCACCGGCAGCAGGGCGTTTCCCAGGGCGTGGCGGTACACTACCGCGCGCTCCCAGAGCCCCTTGGCCCGGGCGGTGCGCACGTAGTCCTCGCGGATCACCTCCAGCATCTGGGAGCGGGTGAGCCGCGTGATGGGCGCGCTGATGTAGTAGGCCTGCGCCAGGGCCGGCCAGATGAGCTGCTTGAGGTTCTCCGCAGGGTCCACGAAAGGGCTGGTGAACTCCAGCGGGGGGATCCACCCGAAGAACCGCACCAGGAAGAAGAGGATCAGCACCCCCGTGAAGAAAATCGGCATGCTCAAGCCGCTGATGCTCAACGTCCGCACCAGGTAGTCGGCCCAGGTATCCTGGCGCACCGCCGAGATGACCCCCAGCGGCACCGCCCAGAGCATGGCCAGCACCATGGTCAGCAACGCCAGCTCCATGGTGCGCGGGAACCAGTCCCGCAGCATCTCCCACACCGGCCGCTGCTCCACGAAGGAATAGCCGAAGTCGCCCCGCAGCGCGTCCTTGAGCCAGAGGGCGAACTGGACGGGGATGGGTTTATCGAGGCCCAGCTCGTGGCGGATCTTCTCGATCTCCGCCTGCGCCACCTCCGCCTGCTCGGCCGCCGCGTCGAGCACCAGGATCTCGGCGTAATCCCCGGGCACGAGCCGCATGAGGACGAAGATGACCAGGCTCACCCCGAGGAGAGAGGGGAAAAAGAGCAGCAGGCGCCGGACCACGTAGTTGCGCATTTCCTCTAGCCTGTGCGACCCCGCGCTCGCGGGGCAAGGGGGGAGGGCCGGCCTCCCTCGGGCCGGCCCCCCTCTGCCTAAAGGGTCAGCGAGCCGCTATTTGCTGAGCCACACGTTCTGGAACGTGTTGTTGTCGTAAACCGTACAGGACGGGCGGTAGTTTTTGACACGCCGGTCCTTGAAGAACCACCCCTCCATCCAGGCCACGGTGATGGTGGGGAGCGGCTCCCGCAGCAGGATGCGCTGGAGCTCATGGTACATCTTGACCCGCTTGGCCCGGTCAGTCTCCCGCATCGCCTTACCGACGAGGGCGTCCACCCGGGCGCTTTTCCAGCGGGGGTAGTTCCGGCCGCCCTTGCTGTGCCAGAGGAGCGCGAAGGCGCCGTGAGGGTCGGGGATGATCATCGCCGTATCCTGGGAGCCGATGATGGTGAAGTTGCGCTTGCCCCACTGGCGGAAACCCACCGCGCTCTCATAAGTCTTGAGCTTCCCCCGGATGCCGATGCGGCGCAGGTGCTGGATGAGGAGCTGGGTGCGGTCCACGTAGTTGGCCACCGCGCGGGTTGCGATCTCCACGTCCAGCCCGTTGGGGTAGTGCTTCCTCACCAGGCGCCGGGCCTCGGCGATGTCCTTATCCTTGGGCTGCCGGCAGCCGGGCGTCTTCATCACCTCTTCCATGGGGAGGGCGAAGTCCCCGAAAAGCTTGGGGTCCAGGATGGCGCACGGCACCCCCGAGCCCTCGAACACCTTGTCAATGATCTCCTGCCGGTCAATGGCCAGGTGGACCGCCCGCCGCATGTCGGGGATGTTGAAGGGCGGCTTGTCGATGTTGAGGTAAACCTCGTAGACGGTGTTGATGGACCACTGGTAGATGTCCACCTCTTCCGGCCGCGCCTTCTTGATCTCCTGCGCCAGGCTCTTGGGCAGGGGGGGCCAGGTGAGCCACAGCCCCACCTTGCCGGCCTTCGCCGCCGCGAGCTGGGTGGTGCGGCCCACGAGGATGAATTGCTTCACCCCGTCCAGGTAGGGGAGCCCTTTGATGAAGTAGTCCTTGTTGCGCACCCACTCGATGACGCTGCGGCGCACGTAGCGCTTGAGCTTGAAGGGCCCGGTGCCGATGGCGGTCTTGGCGGTGCGCAGGTTGCCGTACTTCTCCAGGATGTGCTTGGCGGCGATGCGGCACCAGGCGGAGGCGACCGAGGGGATGAAGGTCCCAGCCGGGAACTTCAGGGTGAACTTCACGGTGTAGTCGTCCACCACCTGGACGCTCTTCACGATCGGCTTCAGGAGTGTGCTGCCGCACCGGGGGCTTCGGAATTTGGGGTCCAGCACCCGGTCGAAGGTGGCCTTCACGTCGGCGGCGGTGAAGGGCTTGCCGTCGTGCCATTTGACGCCCTTTCGGAGGTGGAAGGTGTAGACCGTCCCCCCGTCCGAGACGTCGTAGCTCGTGGCGAGGTCGGGGATGATCTTGCTGGGGTCCTGGGGCGAGTACTGCAGCAGGCCGCTGTAGACCCCCGCCAGGGCCTGTTGGACTGCGAGCGGGGACTCGGCGTGGATGTCGAGGCTGCGCGGGTCGGCGTAGTCGAGCCAGTTCAACACGCCCCCGCGCCTGGGCTTCTCCGCCACCGCGACGGGGGCGGCCGCCCAGACAACGAAAACTACGATCAACGCGAGCACCGTCCACGATCCCTTTCTCATCTGCTCTCCCTCCCTCCGTTGGGCGCAAAGCCGGTCCGTCCCCCCCGGCTATGAATGGAGGCCCTTGGCGCCCCAAACCGCCATCTCTCTCGGCCCACGCTCACCCAAATCCGTTCGAGCTGAATGCCCCCCCTGAGTCCTCTCAGTCTAACAAACTCCACCGGGAATGAAAACAATCCCTCACCCTCGCAGATTTGAACCCCAAGAGGCTCTCCTCAGCGCCCCTGCCAGCGCGGCTCGCGCTTCTCGCGGAAGGCGCGGAGGCCCTCCCGGGTGTCCTCGGAGGTCTGGAGCTTAAAGGAGATGGCCTTGGCCATCCGGATGCCCTCCCGCAGGGGCATCCGCCCCCCCCGCAAAAAGGCCTCCTTGGAGGCCCGCACCGAGAGGGGCGCGTTGCGGAGGATCTTCTCGGCGACCTTCCGGGCCTCCTCCCTCAGGTTCGCCAACGGCACGACCCGGTTCACCAGGCCCACCCGGTAGGCC
>JBHIBR010000293.1:0-3064 GCA_046759145.1 Nitrospinota bacterium
TCCCCCTTGGAGAGCCGGAAGAGGCGGTCCACGAGCCCGGGCATCCGCTCCTCCACCTTTTCGAGGGGGATCTTGAGCCCGTAGTGCTCGAAGGCTTCCACCATCCCCCTGCGGCTCAAGAGGCGGTAGCCGAGCCGCCGGGCGAGCTCCTCGCCCAGCAAGACCCCCCCCGAGCCCAGCTCTCGCGAGATGGTGATGATGGCCATTACCCCTCCTCGGAGGGGGAGGCGCCGTGGGTCCTGTCCTCTACCCGAATGCGCAGGTAGAGGTCGCCGCTCCCCCCGCCCGGCCCGCGTCTGCCCTTACCCCGAAGCCTGAGACGCGTCCCCGAGCGCACGCCCGGCGGGACGTGCACCGACACCCTCTCCCGGTGCCCCTCGGGGAGGAGGAGCATGGCATGGACGGCCCCCCGCCTCGCCTCCTCGGGCCCGATGGGAAGGACGTACTCCACGTCCTGCTCTCTGGGCTGGGGGCTTTTCTGATCCCCCGCCGGGAGCAGGCGGCGAGCCCAGCGCCGCAGGCTCCCCCGGGGGCGCGCCTCGAGGGGGGGCTTGCCTCTCTCCTCCACGCCGCCCCATCCCGCGCGGGGCAGGGGGCCGAACCAGCCGAAGAAGAAACCCCCCACAAAGAGGCCCGGCCCTCCGAAGAAGAGCTGCCGGAAATAGCGCCGATCCGCGCGCAAGCCCTCGCGGCCGAACTCGCGGAAGAGCTCTCCGAAGAAGGGGCTTCGGAAGAGGTCCTGCAGCACCTCTGCGGGGTCGAAGGGCGTGGCATCGGCGGGCTCCCCCCACCGGGCGGCCCTGCGCATCGCGTCGTAACGGGCTCGCCTCTGAGGGTCCAAGAGCACGCCCGAGGCTTCGGAGATCCCCTTGAAGCGCTCGGCCGCCTCCGGGTCGCCGGGATTGCGGTCGGGGTGGTGGAGGAGGGCGAGCCGGCGGTAGGCGCGCTTCACTTCCTCCTGGCTCGCCCCCTCGGGGAGGCCCAGCACCTCGTAGTAGTCTTTTAACCCGGCCGGCACGGCTCCATCCCCGGGGCGGGGCTCACCTCTTCACCGGGAAAAGTAGAGCGGAGGCATTCTAGCACAACGCCGGCCCCCCCGCCTCAGGCCCGGCGCTCTGCGCGCGCCGCCCCCACTGCGCTGGGGTTCTCCTCGGGGGTCTTGATGCAGGCTTCGAGGGTGAGACGGCCGAAGGCCTCCCGCCGCGACAGCGCCATCTCGCGGAAGCACCGCTCGAGGAGGGGCGCTTCGGGTGCGCTCGCCTCCAGGCGGGTCTGGACGGCGTCGGCGACCTCCAGGAGGTGGATCTGCGCGGGGTCGCGGGCGGGGAGCAGGTAGGCGTCCCCCCCGGCCACCTCGACCAGCAGGTGCCGTCGCTTCAGGCGGTCCGTGACCTGGGCCAGGAGCGAGGCGGGGGCCTTCAGGTGCTCGGCCAGCGCCTTCTCCGTCCAGGGGGGTTCACCCAGGCGGAAGCTGCGGGCCACGGCGGCCGCCATCCGCAGGGCGAGCTGGAGGGCCTCCTCCTCGTAGAGCTCCGAGCGCTTGCCCCAGTGGTGGACCCGACGGTGCTGGTGGGCGTAGGCGAGCTCCGCCCCCGCGAACACGATGGACCAGCTCAGGAAGAGCCACACCATGAGGACGGGGAGCTGGGCCAGGGTGCCGTAAATGGCCTGGTAGCGGGCCAGGCCGAACTGGAAGCTGATGTAGGCCCACTGGGTGAACTGCCAGAGCGTCCCCGCCACCACCCCCGCCAGGGCCGCCGAGCCGAACTCCACCTCCGCGTTGGGGATGAGGAGATAGAGGAGGCCAAGTACCACCCAGACGGCCAGGAAGGGGAAGACTCGCAGGAGGACGAGGGCGGCGTCGCTCACCATCCAGTGGGGGGCAAAGTCCAACACCCCTCTCTGGCTCTGGAGCAGGGTGGTGAGGCTCAGCGCGGCTCCCAGGAGCAAGGGGGCCACGAGGAGGATGCTCAGGTAGTCGGCCACCCGCCGGGCCAGGGGCCGCGGCCGGCGCACCCCCCAGATGTGGTTGAACGCCCGCTCCACGTTGTTCATGGCCACCAGCACCGTCGCCAGCGCGAGCAGCAGGCCCGCCGCCCCCAGGGCGGCGGCGTCCACGCGCGCCACCAAGGAGATGGCGCCTTCCACAAGCTGCTGCGAGGGCCCCGGGGCAAGCCGGCTCAGCACCCCCCGCAGGAGCGACTCGTGGAGCCCGAACCCCCGAAACACCGCCAGGCCGAAGGCCAGCAGCGGGATGAGGGCGAGGAGGGTGGTGTAGGTGAGGGCCGCAGCTCTCAGCAGGCAGCCGTCCAGGAGGAAGTGTTTGAGGCTGAGGGCACCCACCGCCAGGGCGCCCGGCAGGCCCCTGAGGTCGTCCGCCCGGTCCTCCAGCCAGAAGCGCGGCTGGAGCAGGCCCCCCAGGCGCGCGAGGCGGGGACTGTTCTCGCGGGGTAAGACCATGGTGCGCTCCCTCTCTCAGGGGGAAACGCCGCCGCGGGGGGCCGACGACCCCCCAAAGGGATGCGCTCTCCGGAAGAAGCTGTTCCTCTCCATGGCCGAACCAGAGATATGCTGACACGGAAGGAGGGGCCGCGCAAGGTGGCTGGGGTGGTTTTTCTTGCGCCCCCGTGCCGGCGGAGATTAGGATGGATAAGAGACGGTTTTCTGGGAGGAGTCCGGTGGGAGAAGAAGGGGCCGAGAGGCTGTTGGCGCGCCTGGGGCTCCAGACGCGCCTGTTCGCGGGGACGGAGGAGGCGGTTTACGCGGTCTTCAACGACCGCGATCGGGCCAAGCTCTTGGCCATCGCCCGCGAGGGGGGAGAGTTGCGCTGGCGCCGGGAGGACCCGGAGGGCTGGGCCATCGTGCCGCCTGTGGTGGCGGGGAGGCTCGTCCTGCTGGGCACGAGCCGGGCCGCCATGCGCCCCTCGAAGGAGGGGGAGCCTAACTGGCTGCGGGAGGGCTCCCTCTATGCCCTGGACGCCCACTCGGGGGAGACCCGCTGGGAGGACCGGCGGGTGGGTGTGGTCCGCGAGAGCCCCCACCTGCGGGAGGGCGGTTTGCAGGC
>JBHIBR010000294.1:0-3055 GCA_046759145.1 Nitrospinota bacterium
TCCACCGAGGTGGGCAAGGTCCTCATGGAGGGGGCGGCGAAGCAGGTCAAGCGCATCTCCTTCGAGCTGGGCGGCAACGCACCCTTCATCGTGTTCGAGGACGCCGATTTCGAGGCCGCCGTCGAGGGGGCGGTGGCCATCAAATACATGCGGGTCGGGGGGCAGTCCTGCATCTGCGCCAACCGGATCTACGTCCAGGAGAGCATCGCCGACCGCTTCATCCCCGCCTTCGTGGAGAAGGTCAAAGCCCTCAAGGTGGGCCAGGGTTTCGAGCCGGGGATGCAGGTGGGCCCCCTCATCAACGAGGATACTCGCCAGCAGGTCCACTCCCTGGTGGAGGACGCCAAGGCCCGGGGCGCGAAGGTGGCGTTGGGCGGCGCCCCCCTCAAGGATGGGGCGTTCGCGAAGGGCTACTTCTACGCCCCCACCGTGGTGCTGGATGTCCAGGACGACTGGCCCGTCTGCCAGGAGGAGATCTTCGGCCCCGTGGCGCCCATCCTCACCTTCAAGGCGGAAGACGAGCTCATCCGCCGGGCCAACGACACCATCTTCGGCCTCGCCTGCTACCTCTACAGCCGGGACATGGCGCGGGTGGTCCGGGTGTCCGAGGGGCTGGAGTACGGCCTGGTGGGGGTGAACGACGCCGCCGGCTACACCCACGAGATCCCCTTCGGCGGCTTCAAGGAGAGCGGCCTCGGCCGTGAGGGCGGCAGGGAGGGCCTCGCCGAATACCTGGAGGTCAAGTCGGTGGTGGTGAACCTGGGGGGATGAGGGCCAGTCTTTGGCCCTGAGCCTCTGGGAGGGGGAGGTTCGCCTGCTTCTCGAGGAGGAAGGTCAAATGGCGCTAAATACACCCGAAGGTCTTGAACTCCTCGGCGAGGTTTCTGCCGAATATTCCGAGATCCTGACTCCTGATGCCCTGCGCTTTTTCGCCTCCTTGGAGAGAGGGTTTCGCGCCCGACGCGCCGAACTTCTCCGCAGAAGGGTGGGGAGGCAGCAGGAAATCGACAAGGGCGAGCTGCCCCGCTTCCCGGAAGAAACCCGAAAGATTCGCGAAGACCTCTCGTGGAAGGTGGCTCCCGCTCCCCAAGACCTTCTCTGCAGGTGGGTTGAAATCACGGGACCTGCTTCGAGCCGGAAGATGGTGATCAACGCGTTCAACTCCGGCGCCGACATTTACATGGGGGACGCCGAAGACGCCGAATCGCCCACATGGGACAACCTCGTTCAAGGCCAGATCAATCTTCGCGACGCAATCCGCCGGAGGGTCAATTTCACGGACCAAACCACGGGAAAGGAATACAAACTCGATGAAAAGGTGGCGACGCTCATCTTCCGTCCGAGGGGCTGGCACCTCGATGAGAAGCATGTTCGGGTGGATGGAAAGCCTGTTTCGGGGGGCATGTTCGATTTCGCGCTGTATTTCTTCCACAACGCCCGGGCGCTAATCGACAGTGGCTCCGGGCCCTACTTTTATTTGCCGAAAATCCAAAGTTATCTAGAGGCGAGACTCTGGAATGATGTGTTCAACATGGCCCAGGACGAACTCAAGCTCCCGCGCGGCACTATCAGAGCCACGGTGCTGATCGAGACGCTGCCCGCAGCCTTTGAGATGGAGGAGATCCTTTACGAATTGCGGGAACATTCCGCCGGGCTCAATTGTGGGCGGTGGGATTATATTTTCAGCTTCATCAAGACATTCCGGGAATATCCGGACAAGGTGCTGCCGGACCGCGTCTTGGTGACGATGGACAAACACTTCCTGAAGTCTTACGTCGACCTTCTCGTTCAAACCTGCCACAAGCGCGGCGCCTACGCCATGGGAGGGATGGCGGCGCAGATTCCGATCCGAAACAACCCGGAAGCGAACGCCGCGGCGATGGGGAAGGTGCGCGCCGACAAAGAGCGGGAAGTGCGAGCGGGGCACGACGGGACATGGGTCGCGCATCCCGGTCTGGTGGAGGTCGCGAGGGATGCATTCGCCGAGCTGATGGCGGGCCCCAACCAGCTTCACAAATTGCGCGAAGACGTAAAGGTGACCGGGGACGACCTGGTGAAGGTTCCGGAAGGGCCGATCACATATGGGGGCTTGAAGTGGAATATCAGCGTGGGGACGCAGTATCTCGAAGCCTGGCTGCGGGGGACGGGGTGCGTTCCCCTCTACCATCTCATGGAAGACGCCGCCACGACGGAGATTTCCAGGACGCAGGTATGGCAGTGGATTCGGCATGGGGCCAAGCTCGAAGACGGGAGGCAGGTCACTCCGACGCTGTTTCAGGAGACCTTGGGAGAGGTCATGGGAGACATCAGGAGGGAGGTGGGAGCGGGTCGGTATGAAGCCGGCAAGTACAAGCTGGCCAGCGAGATCTTCGCCGAGATGTCGACGGGCAAAAGTGGGTCTTCCGGGGGATTGCCCGATTTCCTGACGCTGCGCGCTTACGAATATCTGGCTTGAGAGGAGATCAGGAACCAAAATCCTTTGGGAGTGAATATCAGCTGTTGGTCCGGCGAAGAGGGGGTCCGTGAGTTTTCGGCCCTCACTGTAGAGTCCGACGCCCGAGCGCGCGAGCCCCTCCGCGCCCCACCTTCATCCCTCCTCTGCCAGCGGCAGCCTCACCGCCTTCCCGCTCCGGGCGGACTCCTCGATGGCGAGGGTGACGGCGAGCGTCTGGCGGGCCTCCCCGGCCGTGGCGAGGGCGCAGGGGCGGCCCGTCGAGAGGTGGTCGAGCCAGGCGCGGGTCTCGCGGGCGAGGGGCCCCCAGAAATCGCCCAGGGCCCAATCCCCCGAGGAGGAGCTGCCCAGGAAGGCCATGTTCACGCTGTGGCCGGGGATGTAGCCGTGGGCGATGCCCCGGTCGGTGTAGAGGAGCTGGTCCTTGTGGTCCTCATCAAAGAGCAGCACCCCCTCGGTGCCGAGGATCTCCAGACGGATGCTCTGCCCGAGGGTGGGGTATCTCGCGGGGAGGGCGTAGCTCACCCCCAGGCTCACCGCGGCGCCATCGGCGAAGGTCAAAATCGCCCAGGTCACGTCCTGCGCCTTGTAGCCCGCCTCCCA
>JBHIBR010000295.1:0-3051 GCA_046759145.1 Nitrospinota bacterium
GGTCTGTGGTGGAGAGGGCGGGGGCCCTGCGGGAGCGAGGCTCTGTGGAGATGGAGGAGGTGATGGCCCGCGTGGCCCGGGATGAGGCCGACCTTCGGGCCCGGCGCGAGGGGCTGGAGCGGGAGCAGGAGAGGGTGGCCGAGCTGCGCCGGAAGGCGGAGGAGGAGGCTTCTCGACTCGCGGAAGAGAGGGCGACCCTTGCCCGGCGGCTTCGCGCGGAGAGCCGGCGTTTCCTCGACCGGGCCCGGGAGAGGGTAGAGAGGATGCTGGAGGAACTGCCGGCCCGCCCCCTCGAGGGGGCCCGGGGGGAGGCCCGTCGCGTGCTGGGAGAGCTCGAGAGCGAGCGGCTCGCCGCCTTCGCCCCCGCCCCCCGGCCCGATGACGAGCCAGCGTCCGCCCGGGCGGGAGAGCGTGCTCTCCGTGTGGGCGACTGGGTGCATGTCCTTCCCCTCGGGCGGGAGGGTCGTGTGCTGGCCCTCGGGGGAGATGGTTCGCTCACGGTGGAGGCGGGAGGCAAGACGTTGCGCGTGGGGCCGGGCGCGGTGCGGCGGGCCGAGGGGGCCTGCGAGGGGCACGCGCCCCGGGCCGGTGCCACCGGGCACGGCGAAAGAGCCGGTTCCGTTGAGCCCCCCTTGCCAGCGGAGGTTCAGGAGAACGGGGAATTTCGCTCCGGCGCGGTCGCCGGGGTGAGCTGGGATAGCCCGGAGGGCCCGTTCGAAGGGGACCTCCACCTGCTGGGTGTGAGGGTGGAGGATGCCCTCTCCCGGGTGGACAAGTACCTGAACCACGCGGCGCTCCTGGGGCTTCGGAGCGTGCGCATCGTCCACGGCAAGGGGACGGGCGCCCTGCGGGAGGCGGTGGGGGCGGCCCTTCAGGGGCACCCCCTGGTGCGGGATTTTCGACCGGAGGCCCTCGAGCGCGGGGGATGGGGGGTCACGGTGGTGGAGCTGCGGGGGTGAGTGCTCCCGGCGCGCTGGGAGGGGGAAGGGCGTGAGTCGCATCCCCGAGGAGCTCATCGAGCGCATCCGCCAGGGCGCGCCCATCGAGGAGGTTGTGGGAGAGTACGTGGCACTCAAGCGGGAAGGGTCCCGGCTCAAAGCCCTGTGCCCTTTCCACCAGGAGAAGACGCCCTCTTTCTTCGTGAACCCGCGGCTCGGCATCTTCAAGTGCTTCGGCTGCGGGGCGGGGGGGAACGTCTTCCACTTCCTCATGCGACATGAGGGGATGAGCTTCGTGGAGGCGGCGGAGCACCTGGCCAAGCGCCAGGGCATCGAGCTCAGAGTTCCGAGGGGCCGCGACAGCCTCGCGGGGGAGCGGGAGCGGGCGCTCGAGCTCAACGCCCTGGCCGCCCGCTTCTTCCGCGCCCAGCTCCTGGCGCCCTCGGCCGGGGGGGCACGGGCCCGGGAGTACCTGCGGGTTCGGGGGGTGAGCGAGGAGGCCTCCGAGCGCTTCCAGCTCGGCTACGCTCCCGCCGGCTGGGATGGCCTCCTGCGCCACCTGGCTTCCCGGGGCTGCGCGGGTGAGGAGGGGGCGCGGGCGGGGCTGCTCGTGGCGAGGGAGAGAGGGTCGGGCTACTACGATCGCTTCCGCGACCGCATCATGTTCCCCATCCACGACGCCGAGGGGCGCGCGGTGGGGTTCGGGGGCCGCGCCCTTCCCGAGTCCGACGCCCGAGGCGCGGGCGCCAAGTACCTCAACTCGCCCGAGACGGCGGCCTTCCGCAAGGGGAGGGTCCTCTACGGCCTCCAGCAGGGGAGGGAGGCCATCCGCGCCGAGGGGCGGGCCCTGGTGACCGAGGGATATTTTGATGTCATCTCCCTCTGGTCCCACGGCTTCCGCAACGCAGTCGCCCCCCTCGGCACCGCCCTCACGGCGGAACAGCTGCGCCTCCTGCGTGCGGGCGCGGAGGAGGTCCTCTTCGTCTTCGACCAGGACCTGGCCGGACGCGAGGCGGTGCGCCGGGGAGAGGACCGTGCCCGCGGCCAGTTTTCCCTTGCGGGGGCGCCGGACGGCCTGATGGCCAGTGAGGTGCTGAAGCAGGAGTTTCTCGCCCGGGGGCTCTCGGCCGACGTGCGACTCAAGGTGGTGGTGCTCCCCGAGGGAGAGGATGTGGACAGCTTCCTGAGGGCCAGGGGGGCGGAAGCATTTCGATCTCTGGTCGGGCGGGCGCAGGCGATGGTGGACTTCACCGTGGAGCAGAGCCTCGCGGGAGTGGGGCCGGAGTCGGACCTCGCGGACAAGGTGGCTGCCCTTCGGAGGATTGCGCCCATCCTGGGGGCCTGGCGCGGGACCGTTCGCAACGAGTACGAACGGCGCTTGGTGGAACGCCTCCGCATCCACCACGGGCTGATCCAGCAAGTCCTGGAGGAGGAGAACAAACCCCTTGCTCGCCCGCGCAGGGAGGGCGTTCTGGACCTCATCTCCTCCCCCCGTGCCCACCCCTCGGCCGAGATGACGGCGGCCCGCATCCTGCTCGTCCGGCCCGACCTCTCGGGCGCGGTGGAGGGGAGGGCGGGGGATTTCACCGACCCGCTCCTCCGCGAGGTGGTGGAAGTGGTGTTGAGGGCGCGTCGGGAGGGGAGGACGCCGAGCGCCGCCGCACTCGCCGATGCCCTGCCCAGCCCGGCCGCCCGTGAGCTTGTGGCCACCCTCGCGGCCGAAGAGGTGGAGGAGCCGGAGCGGGCGCTTGGCGACTGCCTGGCGCGGCTGCGCGAGGCGAGCCTCCGGGGGCGCAGCCGGGCCCTCCAGGCCCGCATCATCGAGGCGCGCCGCAAGGGCGTGGCGGCCTGGTCGGAGCCGATGCGGGAGCTGCTGAGAGAGAAGAACGCGCTCCTGCGGGAGCTCTCCTCCCTGGGGGAGGGGGCCCGCCGGGGTGAGGGGGATCTATGAGGCCCGCCGGGGGCGGGCCGCCCGCGCGTCGCAGAGGGGAACGGAGTCCGCGATGACCGAACACGAGAGGTTGAGCGAGGTCAGGCAACTCATCGACCTGGGGAAGGAGAAGGGCTACCTGACCTACCAGGAGGTCAACGAGATCCTGCCCCCGGACATTGT
>JBHIBR010000296.1:0-3047 GCA_046759145.1 Nitrospinota bacterium
TTGCCCCGGTGGGGGGCCGGGGGGGGGGGCGGGGGGGGCGGGGGGGGGGGGGGGGGGGGGGGGGGGGGGGGGGGGGCCACCGCCGCAGGGGCGGCCTCCCCCTCGGCGGCGGGGGCCGCCGGGGCAGTCTTCGTCGGCTCAAAGGGCTTGAGTCGGTCGGCGAGAGCCATGGCTTATCGGCTCCGGAGCAGGGAGAAGAGACCGCGCCTTCGCTTTGCCGGCGCCGCCGCCACCTCCCCCCCGGCCAGCTTCACCGCCAGGTCGGCGAGCGCCAGGGACACGGGGGAGCGGGGGTCGGTCTCCCACAGGGTGAGCCCCCGGTTGATGGAGGTCGTCACCCCCTGGGAATCGTCGGGCACCTGGGCGGAGATGGGGTAGCCCAACGTCTTCTCCACCTCGTCCAGGGGGAACTCCTGGTCCGGGACGAAGCGGTTGACCACCAAGCTCACCTTGTCCTTCCCGTAGCCCAGCTTGCTGAAGATTTCAAGGCAGCGCTTCGTATCCCGCAGGGCGGGCATGAGGAGGGTGGTGACCAGCAGCACCTTGTCCGATCCGTCCATTGCCCGGAGGGAGACGTCGTTGAAGAAGTGGGGGGTATCCACCACCACGAAGTCGAACATCTTCCTCAGGGTGTCCAGGATATTGCCCACCGAGTCCGCGGTGACCCGGTCCGCGTCCTCCACCTCCCGGGGCTCGGCCAGCACCCGCAGCCCCGTCGGGTGGCGCAGGAGGAGCGAGTCGAGCACCCCGGCGTCCGTCTCGGCGCTCTCCCCGGCCACGTCGGCGATGGTGAAGAGGGGGTTGACGTTCAGGAAGAGGCTCACGTTTCCCATCTGGAGGCTCAGGTCCGTGATGACGGTCAGCTGCCTCAGGTGGCGGGCCAGCACCACCGCCAGGTTGGTCGCCAGGGTCGTGCTGCCGCTCCCCCCCTGGCCGCTGAACACGGTGAAGACCTTCCCCTTGCGTCCCCCCTCCTCCACCCCCGCCCGCCACATCTCGAGCCGGTGGATGGCACTGCGGAACTCGTCCTCCTCCAGGGGGAAGGTGAGGAGCTCCCGCACCCCCGCCCGCATGGCCGAGAGGAGGAGCTCAGGGTTCTTCAGGGCGTCCCGGGAGGCGAGGGCCAGCACCGCCGTGCCCGGCAGGTTTTTGATGATGCGCTCCGCCATCTGGAGGGCCTCGGGGGCCTCGTCCCCGAGGTGCAGCAGGACCACGCCCGGACGGGCGCTCGAGGCGAGCACGAAGCCGTCGTTCAGATCCGCCGCCTCCCCCACCACAGGGAGGAGGTTCAGCTCCTCGAGCTGCACCTTGAGTTCGGGTAGAATCCTCCCCCCGGGGTCCACCAGCAGGGCGTTCAGCAGGCGGGCTTGGGCCATGGCCTCTCCCTCACATCCCTCGTCCCAGGGCGAAACCTGGACGCTCCACCAATGGTTCCTCCGGCCCCCGGGGGCGGACCACCTCGGGGGTGATGATGACCAGCAGCTCCGTCTCCCGCCGGTCGAAGCGCTTGCTGCGGAAGAGCGCGCCGATGATGGGGAGGTCCCCCAGGAGGGGGAACTTGGAGATGGTTTGCGAGACCGAGTTATCGATGAGGCCCGCGATGGCGAAGGTCTGTCCGTTCCTGAGCTCCACCTTGGTGGTCGCCCGCCGCGTCCTGAGGGCGGGGACGAAACCTCCCGCGATAGTGACGCCGCGGGCAGGATCGAGGTCGCTCACCTCGGGGGTGAGCTCGAGCTCGATCCGCCCGTCCTCTCGCACAGTGGGCGTGAACTCCAGCTTGATGCCGAAGGTCTTCCACTCGATGGCGACGTTGCCATCCGCGGGGACGGGCACCGGGATCTCCCCCCCCGCGTGGAAGCTCGCCTTCTTTCCGCTCACGGTCACGAGCCGCGGCTCGGCCAGTGTGCGCAGGTCGTTGTTCTCCTTGAGGGCATTGATCAGCAAGCCCACGTCCTGGTCGGGGTTGGAGATGAAGAAGTTCACCAATGCGGAGAGTTGGCTGATGTCCGGTAGCTGCGAGGGGTCTCGGTAGCTCCCGCGCAGGGGTACAACAGGCGACCCGGGCGCCAGGAGCAAGTCGCCCCGGCCACTCTTCAAATCAATGTCCAAGCCCGGCGCACCGCCCGCGAAAGCGAAGAACTGGAAGCCCAGCCTCTTGAGGGCCTGGGCCCCCACCTCGGCGAAGTGGACCTTTAGCATGACCTGGGGGGTGTCCGGCGCCACCCGGATGAGGTTCACCACCTTCTTGGGGGCAAAGGCCTCGGCCACCTTGGCCGCTTTCGCTTTCGCTTCGGGACTCTGGGTGATGCCCGAGAGGATGAGGGAGTCCTGGGCAGGCAAGACCCGGAAGTTCTCCTTGGGCAAGAGCGCCCGCAGCTTCGCCATGAGCACCTCGATGTCCCCCTGGACCACGACGTCGTAGATGATCGAGCGGTTATCGCGGCTCCAGAGGATGAGGTTGGTGATGCCGGGGGTCTTGCCGTTCACCAGCACCTGGTTGGGGCCGATGACGAGGGCGTCGGCGGTATCGGGGTTGGTGACCGAGAGTCGCCCCAGGGAGTAAGGCAGGTCGATGAGGCTCGACTTGCCCACAGTGACGAAGAGGGTGTTGCCCGGGGGGACGCGCGCGGGGGCCTGGCCCTCCTGGGCCCGGGCGAGCCCAGTGTGGAGCACCCCCGCGAGGAGGGCGAGGGCGAGGAGGGCCCCGAGGCCCCTATCTAGCGTAGGGAAAGGGCCAATAAGGCGAAGGCTGCAAGCGCGGGGTCGCACTTGATGTTTTCTCCTCTTTGCCCTTCTGGGCGGGTGGCTTGGGGGCCGACGCGGGCGGCTTGGGCGCGGCCACTTTGGGGGCCTTCTTCGCGGGTCGCTTCACCCTGCGCGGCGCGGGGGGGGTGGCTCCCCGCGTAGCCGTGGCCTCCTCGAACCGGCCCTGCCGGTAGAACTCCCGGGTTCGCTCGATCCCCCGGATGATCTCCACCTCGATGGTGAGCGGCGGGGGCGCCGGGGAGGGGCCGGGGGGGCCGCGGGCTTGCGGGCTGTGGCAGGCC
>JBHIBR010000297.1:0-3038 GCA_046759145.1 Nitrospinota bacterium
CGGCGCTCAGGAGGGCCATGAGGGCGAAGAAGGCGAAGCTCACCCGGAGGTGGAAAGCCAGGGCGATCCATCCCCCGATGAGCGGGGAGAGGAAGTTGAGGCTATGGAGGGTGTAGATGAGCCCCACCGAGGAGGCCAGGGCCCCCTCCTCCGCGAGGTCGGCCACGGCAGTGAGGACGAGGGGGCTCACGAAGCTGACCATCCCCAGGAGCACGGTGAGGGGGAACACCGCCCAGGCCCACGGGGTCCAACCCAGCAGCAGAGTAAAGAGGCCCATCCCCGCCATGGCGATGGCGAGGGCGAGTCGGGGACCCGTGCGGTCGTAGAGGGCCCCCAGGATGGGCTTGCAGACAGCTCCCGTGGCGAAATAACACGCGACGGCGAGGCCGATGGCCCGGGTGCCCATCCCCAGCTCTTGCGAGGCGAGGAGGGGGAGGAAGGCAATCATCCCCTTCACCCCGAGGCCGCGGAGGGTGTAGACCACCGCCAAGAGGAGCACGGCGGGGTTTCGGAACACCCTCCCCTGGAGGCCCGCCACCGAGAGCCCCCCCCGCCTTCCCGCACTGCGCGGCCCACTCCTCGCTGCGTCCGAGAAACGAACCGCCAGGATGGGGAGCAGGAGGAGGGCGGGAACCACGCAGATGGCGAGCACCGCCCTCCAGCTCACCACGCTGGCCAGGGCCCCCGCGGCCAGGGGCAGAAGGCTCGTCCCTACGTTCCCCCCCAGGCCGTGGATCCCGATGCAGAAGCCCCGGCGGGCGGCAAAGCGCTCGGCCACAAGCGCGGTGCCGCTCGCGTGGTAGACGCTGTTGCCCGCCCCGGCCAAGAGGGAAAGGGCCACAAGGGGCCAATAGCTCCGCGTCAGGGCCACCCCGAGGAAGGAAACCCCCGCAAGGCCCAGGCCCGCCACCAGGATGGTCCGCCGCCTCCCGGTGTAGTCGGAGAGGACGGAGAGGGGGTACTGGAAGAGGAGGGTGCCGAAGCTAAGGGCCGATACGATGAGGCCAGCCCCAAAGGGGTCGAGGCCGAATTCGGCCACCACCAGGGGCAGGAGGGGAAGGATGAGGTTCGTGTAGCCGTCGCTCACCCCGTGGGCCGCGGAGATGAGCCCGAGGTCGAAGATGTTAACCCGACCTGCGCCCTCCTCGGCTCGACTGAGCTCGCCGAAGTCAGCCGCCAAGGGCATCTCCCTCCCTGTGGAGAGTCGATCGCATCCCCCTGACCCGGGCGGATGATGTCACAAGGGCTCGCCCGGGAACAATCTTCACGAGTGACACTTGCTGCAGTCTCTCCCTACGGGGATGAGCAGTTTGCGGCCGCCGCGGGCGGGCAAGACTTCGACCCTCGGCACCTTCTGGAACTCCACGAGAGCAGGCCTCGCTATTACCACGCATATCGCGCAGAGGGAACTCACCTTTCCCGGCGGACAGGCCTCTCGATTCCCACCCCCTATATCCCAGCCGCAGTACCACCCTTCGTCCGACCAATGCACGCTCGTTGCGGGGACTACGATGGTCTTCCCGTCCACGAGAACCCTGGAATACAGATACCCCTGGGAGAGGATAGCCGTCCTTGCTCTGCGGCAGTCGCGGTAGCCGCAGCAGCGGTCGGGCACGTCGGGGATGGTCTGCGTGCGCGCGGGAGGGGGAGCCATCACGAGGATCAGCCCGAGGAGGGCCCACAGTGCCGCCTTCCCCACCGGGAGGGTCCCGGGGGTCCCCATCGGAGGGGTCGCATTCCGCGCGCTGCCCTCGCCGCCGCTTTCTGCCGAAATATGCCGGGCTCTGTGAAACATCGGCCGCCGCCAACAAGGGCCAAAGTTGATTCAGGGCCGAGCCAGGTCCCGCCAGGCGGGAAGGAGGCCGAAGCCGTCGGCCTCCCGCACCGCCCGGTTGATGGCGCGGGCGACCGCCTCCTCGGCGAGCGCCCCGAGCACGTTCAGGTCCTCCTTCCGCTCGCCCCGGCAGAGGGAGAAGATGGCATCCCCATCGAAGGTGGTGAAGGCGGGCCGGATGGCGCGCACCACGCCGCTCGCCGCCATCTGGGCCAGCCCGTGGAGCTGCGACCTCGGGAGGCGGGCGTCGGTGGCGACGGCGACAAGGGTCGTGTTCTGGCCGAAGCGGGCCCGGCTCACCCCCGCGCGGAGGAGCGAGGTGGAGTCGGCGAGCTCCCGACTCTCTCGCCCTTTGCGGCAGCCCGCGAGGATCTCTCCGCTCCTGCGGTCGAGGATGTCCCCGAGGGCGTTCACCACCGCCAGGGCCCCCACCACCGTCCCCGAGGGGGAGCGCAGGCTCGCTGTGCCGAGCCCTCCCTTCATGGCCTGCTCGATCCCCAGGAGCTTTCCCACCGTCGCACCCGTCCCCGCGCCCACCGAGCCCTGGGGGCCCTCCTCCCCCGAGGCGGCCTCGCAGGCCCTGCGCGCCATGGCCGGGTCGGGGCGCACGCGCCACTCGCCGAAGTTGAGGTCGAAGACGATGGCCGCCCCCACCGTGGGCACCACCGTCTTGCCGACGGGAAAGCCCTCCCACCGCTCCTCCAGGTAGGCCATGGCGCCCGCTGCGGCATCGAGGCCGAAGGCGCTCCCACCCGCAAAGAGGAGGGCGTTCACCTCCCCCACCAGGTGCTCCGAGCGGAAAGGATCCAGGCCGCGCGTGGCGGAGGCGCTGCCGCGCAGGTCCACCGCCCCCTGGGTGCCCCGGTCGCAGAGGATGACGGTCAGGCCCGTCTTGGCCTCAGGGTCCTGGGCGTGGCCCACCCGGATCCCTTCTACGTCCGCGATTGAGCCCTTGAGTTCGGGGTCTTCCATGGGGTTATGCCCGGAGGATGGGAGCTGAACCGCCCCTTCGGCTGCGGGGCCTTCCGGCCTCAGAGGATTCTCCAGAGCGGGTTCTCGGGGCGGGGCGGCGGCCCTCCCCTCTCGAGGTAGCTGTCGATGACCCGGTGGTAGTCCTCCCGGGGGACAGCCCCGACGAGCACCTCCCCCTCGTTCACCACTACAGTGGGGATGCCGGTGATCCCGTAGCGGGCTACAGCCTCCC
>JBHIBR010000298.1:0-3030 GCA_046759145.1 Nitrospinota bacterium
GGTGGCCGCGAGCTTCACCGTCTTCTTTGGCACCATCTTCCCCCTCCTCTCCGAGGTGGTGCGCGGCGTGAAGGTAAGCGTGGGGGCGCCGTTCTTCAACCTGGTGAACATCCCGATTTTCCTCTCATTGATCTTCCTGATGGGCATCGGCCCCCTCATCGCCTGGCGCCGGGCCTCCTGGGACAACCTGAAGCGGAACTTCCTCTGGCCGCTCGCGAGCGGCATCCTGGGTGCGGCTTTCCTCTTCCTGCTCGGGGTTCGCCCGGCGCTGGCGGTGCTCTCGCTGGCGCTGTTGCTTTTCGTGGCCGCGACGATCACGCTGGATTTCTTCCGGGGAACGCGGGCGCGGGTCCAAACCGGGGATGCCCTCTTCCCGGCGATGGGGAAGCTGCTTTTGAGGCAGAACCACCGCTACGGCGGCTTCGTGGTGCACCTGGGGATCCTGGTGATCGCCTTCGGGGTCACCGGCTCCCACGCCTGGAGCCTGAAGACCGAGGCCACACTCCAGCGGGGCGAGTCCCTCGATATCGGGCGCTACCAGATCCGCTTCGACGGGCTCGCCCCCTCGGAGGAATCCAACCACTTCAGGGTGACCGGGACCTTCACCGTCAGCAACAACGGCCACGCGGTGGCGGTCATGCATCCGGCCCAGAAGTTCTACCCCCGGGAGCAGACTCCCATTGCGCAGGTGGACTACCGCTCGGGCCTAGTGGAGGACCTCTACCTGGTCCTCGGGAGCTTCGAACGGGACGGGACCCAGGCGACCATCAACGCCCAGGTCACCCGCTTCGTCACCTGGATCTGGATCGGAGGGCTGATCCTCACGCTGGGCACGGCCCTGGCGGTCTTGACCGAGACGAGAAGGCGCTGATGGGCTGGCGCTGGGGAAAGTGGGCCATTCCGCTGTCGGTGATCCCAGTGCTTGTGCTCCTCGCCTACGGATTTCGCACTGACCCGCGCGCCATTCCATCGCCGCTGGTCGGGAGGCCCGCGCCACCCTTCACACTGGAGCTCTTCGACGGCGGCAGCGTGAGCCTCGCGGAGCTCCGGGGTCAGGTGGTGGTGGTGAACTTCTGGGCTTCCTGGTGCTTCCCGGCCTGCTACGAGGAGGCGCCGGTGCTGGAAACCGGCTGGCGGCGCTACAAGGACCTGGGAGTGGTCGTGCTGGGGGTGGACATTCAGGACAGGGAGGAGCCGGCGCGAGAGTTCCTCGAACGCTTCTCCATCAGCTTCGCCAATGGGCCCGATCCGACGGGGAAGATCTCGGTGGACTACGGCGTCTACGGGGTCCCCGAGACCTTCTTCATCGACAAGGCCGGGACCATCCGCTTCAAGCATGTCGGGGCGGTGAACGAAGATCTGTTCCGCTCCCAGGTCACTCGTCTCCTCGGAGAGAAGAGATGAGGCAGGCGGCCCTCCTCCTACTGCTGCTCGCCACGACGATCGCAGCCGCACCGCCCGGGGTCGTGGACGAAGCCCAGGTGCGGGAGATCGCGGCGCAACTCCGGTGCGTGGTCTGTCAGAACCTCTCGGTGGCCGACTCCCCGTCGGAGATGGCCAACCAGATGCGAGGCATCATCCGGGAGCGCCTCGCTGCCGGCGAGAGCCCGGAGCAGGTCATCGCCTACTTCGTGGACAAGTACGGCGAGTGGATCCTCCTCATGCCGAGGCCCCGCGGCTTCAACCTTCTGGTCTGGGTGGTGCCATTCGTCGGGATCGTCCTGGGTCTGGGAGGGATCGCCATCCTCAGCGTGAGGTGGGCCCGCCGCCCGCGGCCCGAGGGGATCCCCGAGGCGGTGGATCCCGCTATCCGCGAGCGGATCCGGCGAGAAGTCGCCGAGCTCGAGCCGTAGGTCAGACTAGCATGCGCACTGTCCTGCTAATCGTTCTCATCGGCGTGCCGGCGCTCGTCTTTGTCCTCTGGCCACTCTTCAAGAAAGGAGTGGGCCGCGTCGAGGTCCGGGGGGCTGGTGCCGATCGGCGGGCAGAGTTGAACGAGGAGAAGCTCACCATTTATCGGAGCATCGGCGAGCTCACCTTTGACTACCAGTCGGGCCATCTCTCGGAGGATGACTACGAGGGGCTCCGGGCACAGTACGAGGGGCGAGCTGCCCAGATCCTCAAGGAATTGGACCAGCTTGAGCCCCGACCGCCGAAGGTGGAGACCCCGAAGCCGGCCCCGGTAACACCTCACGCGCAGGATCAGGCTCGGGCCTGGATGCGAAGCCCGATGGCTCTGACCTTGGGGGCGGTCCTGATCCTGGTCTTCGGCGTGACGCTGGGGGTTGGGGTGTCTCGCTTCACCAAGCCGGACCGGACCTTCGTTTCGCCAGGAAGCCGTCTCCCGGTGCCCATGAAGGCGCAAAGTTCGCCCTCGGGGCGGCCGGCGGGAACGACAAGCGAGGGGGCCGGCCCCATCCCAAGAGAAACGCTGGCCGCGACGCTCCAGGCCGCCCGTACCAGCCTCTTCGAGGGGCGCTATCAGGAGGCCATGGGCGCCTACAGGGCCGTGCTCGAGCGTGATCCTGACAATACCGACGCGCTCACCCACCTGAGCGTGATCATCGCCATGGGCGGTCACGCGGACCTGGCCCTGGAGAGCATCGACCGGGCCCTGGCAATTGCGCCCGACTACCCTCCGGCCTATCTCTACCGGGGGCAAATCCTGTACGAGAACAAGCGGGATTACGCCGGCGCGATCCGCGCCTGGGAGAAGTTCGTGGATCTGGTCCCCGCCGGCCTAGACCGCGACCGCGTGATCGGGCTGATCCAGGAAACCCAAAGCCGGCTGAAGGAGCAGAGCAAGGTGCCCCGAGCCCGCGCCCCCACCACCCCGTAGTCCTCACGGCAGAGGTCTCGCCACGTTCGAGCGGCGGCTTCGCCGCCGCAATCCAAGGGGGAGCCATGGGAGGGGGGCAGGCCCCCCTCCCACGCGCTTACGGCGGGCGGTAGACGCAGATCTTCGCCGCCGCCAGCAGGCCCAAGATGATCGTGTTCCCATCGCTCGTGGTCGTGATCGTTCCCGCCCAC
>JBHIBR010000299.1:0-3018 GCA_046759145.1 Nitrospinota bacterium
TCCGCCCGGCGGGCGTCCCGGGCCAGGACGGCGTCCAGGATCTCCTCGTGCTCCCGCATGGACGCGTCCAGCCGGCCCTGGACGGAGAGGGAGAGGACCCGCGTCTTGAGGATCTGCCTCCGCAGCCCCTCGATCATGTTCACCAGCCGCCCGTTGCCCGACTGCTGGCTGATGAAGCGGTGGTAGGTGCGGTTGGCGGCATAGTAGAGGTCTATATCCCGAGCCCGATGGGCCCGCCGCAGCTCGCCGTGGAGCGCCTTGAGCTGGCGCAGCGCCGCCTCGTCCATCCGGGGGGTGGCAAGGCGCACCGCCAGACCCTCCAGGGCGCTCGTGATGGTGTAGATGTCCCGCACCTCATCGGCCGTGAGGCGGCTCACATACGCCCCCCGGTGGGGGACCAGGGTGAGATAGCCCTCGGCCGCCAGCTCCCGGAAGGCCTCCCGCAGGGGGGTGCGGGATACGTTCAGGGAAGCGGTGAGGGCGGATTCGACCAGCTTGTCGCCCGGCTTGAAGGCGCCCCGGAGGATGGCGTCCTTGATGCTCTCGGAGACGGCGCGGCTCAGGGACTGGGGGCGGTCCATGCGGACGAGCGTCACGCTCCCTCGCTCCATCCCGCGGACTTCCTGCGCCGTCATACCACCCCTTCCTCCCGGAGCCGGCCCCGCTCCTCTCCCCCCACTCCCAGCACTTCGGCCAGGACCTCATCGGTGTGCTGGCCCAGGGTTGGCGGCGGAGTCCGCACAGCCCCCGGCGTCTCGCTCAGCTGGATGGGCACCCCGGTCACGCGGGTGGGGCCTGCCTCGGGATGGATGATGTCCACCACCATCTCGCGCGCCAGCACCTGGGGGTCAGTGCACACCTGGGCCACGTCCTTGATGGGGCCACAGGGGATGCCCCGGGCCTGGAGCTTCTTCAGGATGGCGGCGAGCTCTTGGTCGGCGAAGAATTCGTCCAGGATGGGACGGAGCGCCTCCCGGTTTTCTACGCGCCGGGCGTTGGTGACGAAGCGGGGGTCTTCCCGGAGATCCTCCCGGCCGATGGCCTTTAAGAAGGTGGCCCAAAGGTTCTCGTTTCCCACGCCCAGGTTCAGGTGGCCGTCCCGGCAGCGGAAGGTCTCGTAGGGCGTGATGCTGGGGTGGAGGTTCCCCATCCGGCTCGGAGCCTTTCCGATGGCGAAGTAGATCCCCGCCTGGTAGGTGAGGAGGGCGACCTGCCCGTCGAGGAGAGAGGCGTCCACCTTCTGGCCCCGCCCGGTGCGCTCCCGCGCCCAGAGGGCGAGGAGGGTGCCATAGGCGGCCAGCATCCCCGCCACGATGTCCGCCTGGGAGACGCCCACCTTGGTGGGGGGGCCCTCGGGGTCGCCCGTGACGCTCATCACCCCCCCCTCTCCCTGGAGGATCAGGTCGAAGCCGGGCTCCGAGCGGCGCGGGCCGCTGTGGCCGAAACCCGAGACGGCGACGTAGATGGCCCGGGGGTTGATGCGCCGCACCTCCTCGTAGCCGAAGCCGAGCCCTTCCATGGTGCCGGGCCGGAAGTTCTCCGCCACCACGTCGCTGCGCTCGATGAGGGCCCGCAGCAGCTCCTTTCCGCGGGGGTGCTTGAGGTCGAGGGTGAGGCTCTTCTTGTTGCGGTTGATCGAGAGGAAATAGGTGCTCACCCCGTTGAGGAAGGGGGGACCCCAGGCGCGGGTGTCGTCCCCGCTGCCGGGCCGCTCGATCTTGATCACCTCCGCCCCCATGTCGGCGAGCATCATGGTGCAGTAAGGGCCGGCCAGGATGCGGGTCAGGTCCGCCACCCGGATGCCTTCTAGAGGTCCCCCCATGGCCTTCCTCCCTCCCCTCATCTCACCATGGAGATGAGCACGCCTGCGGCGGTGGCGGAGCCGATGACCCCCGCCACGTTGGGGCCCATGGCGTGCATGAGGAGGTAGTTCGAGGGGTTGGCCTCCTGTCCGACCCGCTGGACCACCCGCGCGGCCATGGGCACCGCTGAGACGCCGGCCGCCCCGATGAGGGGGTTCAGGGGTTCGCGGCTGAAGAGGGCCATGGCCTTGCCGAAGGCCACCCCGGTGGCCGTGCCGATGGAGAAAGCTATGAGGCCGAGAAGTAGGATGAATAGGGTGCGAGGGGTGAGGAAGCTCTCGGCGGTCATGGAGGCTCCCACCGCGACCGCCAGGAGGATGGTGATGATGTTCAGCAGCTCGTTCTCCGTCGTGCGGAGCAGGCGGTCCACCACCCCGCACTCGCGGAAGAGGTTGCCCAGCATGAGCATGCCGATGAGCGGGACCGCCGAGGGCAGGAGGAGCCCGCTCGCCACGGTGGTCACGATGGGGAAGAGCACCTTGACCCTGCGGTCCACGGGGCGGAGCTGCGCCATGGGGCGGCGTCGCTCCTCCTCGGTGGTGAGGGCGCGCATGATGGGGGGCTGGATCACGGGGACGAGCGCCATGTAGGAGTACGCCGCCACCGCCACAGGGCCCAGCAGGTGGGGGGCGAGCTTGGAGGCGGTGTAGATGGCGGTGGGGCCGTCCGCCCCGCCGATGATGCCGATGGAGCTCGCCTCGGGGAGGTTGAAGCCAAGAAACACGGCCCCCAGGAGGGCGCCGAAGATCCCGAACTGGGCCGCCGCACCCAGGAGCAGGGTCTTGGGGTTGGCCAGGAGCGGGCCGAAGTCGGTGAGGGCGCCGATGCCCATGAAGATGAGGGGTGGGTAGATGCCGTACTTGACGCCGAAGTAGATGAAGTGGAGGAGACCCCCTTCGGCGAAGATGCCCGAGATGGGGATGTTGCTCAGCACCACCCCGAAGCCGATGGGCAGAAGCAGCAAGGGCTCGAACCCCTTGCGGATGGCGAGGGAGATGAGCAGGCAGCCAATCCCGATCATCACCGCCTGGGGGCCCGTCAGGTTGGCGAAGCCCGTGAGGCCGCCGAAGCGGCTGAAAGCGGCGCCCAGCTCGCTCACCCTCTCTTCCCCCTCAACCCAGCTCCACCAGCACCTGGCCCGCCTCCACCTTCTGGC
>JBHIBR010000300.1:0-3008 GCA_046759145.1 Nitrospinota bacterium
CAAGCGGCAGGCCGCTTGGGGACCCCGGGCGGGGAGCCAGCTCTTTCGAGCCCCCATCGCCTGCGGGGGCTCGAACACAACGGGCAGCATCGCGCCGGCCGGGTGGCCGGCTGCGGGAGGGCATCCGGCGGATGGCACGGGGGGGCGAGTTCTCCCTTGGGGAGCTTCGCGCGCTTGGAGGAGAAGAGGGTGAGAGGGTGCTGTTCGCCCTGCCCGTGAGCCATGAGGAACTGGGGCGGGCGGAAAGGCTCGCCCGCGAATTCGAGGGCTCCTCCCCGCCTGAGGGAGCGGTTGAGCGCTTCCTCGCCCTCCCCCGGCTCCTTCAGAGCGCCCTCATCCGCGAGCTCTGCCCTGTCTCTCCCCCTTCGGGTGAAGTCGGCCCAAAACTCCTCTCCCTTGCCTCGGCGCTCTCCGATAAAGGGGCCACGCCCCCTTCCGCCCTGGTGGAGGTGCTCTCTCGCTGGGAAGTGCAGGAGGCGGCGGAAGCGCTTGCGGCCTTCCTCGGTGCGGCTTCAGCGGTGGAGGGAGAGGAAGAGCGAGCGCTTCGAAAGGCCCTCTACCAGCTCCAAAGGCGGGGCGTCGCGCCCCCGCCCCGGCAGGCGGAGGAAAAGCTTCGGCCCTCTCGGCCTGCGGTCGAGTTCGCACGGGCTTTCGCGAGCACAGTGGACGGGAGAGGGCAGCAGCTCCTCTGGGTCGCGCGCAGCCGTCCGGGCGGCGGAAGGTACCTTTTCCAGACGTTGATCCGCGAGGGGGCGGGAATCGGGGAGTTCTATGCCCGCCAGGTGCCGACCCGCGAGGCACGCGAGCTCCTGGGCCGCCTGAGACCTGAAGGCCCCTACCCCATCGTCGAGGTCCCCCCCTCCTACGCCTGCTGGCTCCTGGCGGGCGCGAGGGAGCAGAACGAGAGCTCGGGGACTCCCCTCCCTTCGAGCTACACGAGCGCGCAGCCCCTCCTCGAACCCCTCGAAGACGCCGAGGCTTACCCCCCCGCCCCGCACCCCATCCGAAGGCTCCTGCCGGAGGCCGGAACGCTGGACCTGGGCGAGGACTGGGCGCGATTCCTCGTGAGGGCGGAGTTCGCGAGCTGGCTTCTACCGGAGGAGCGCCTGGAGGAGTACGCCCGCAGGTTTGGCGAGGTGGCCGAGAGCCGCCTCGTCCTCACGGAGGAGCAGCGGGCGGCGCGGTTGAGAGAGGTGGTGCGGGAGGCATCGCAAAAACTCTTCGAGGATGGCGAACTCCGCTCCTGTTACCGGGGGCGCCTGGAGGGGATGGCCTACCTCTACCACCAGATGGGTGCTGCGGCCGAGGCGCGGTCGGCGCTGCGGGCGGCTTCGGGTCTCGCTCCCGAGGCCCGCACCCCGCCACCGTTTTTCGAACTCCTCACCCACCGCTCTCTCCTTGCCTGCCTCCAGCCCGAGGAGAGGGGGCCGGGGGCCGAGGAGATGGAGGGGCCCGGGGGCGAGGCCCCTTCCCTCATCATCCGGCCCGGCGACCCGGGGAGCGGGGTGATTCTGCCGTAAGAAGTTGGCGCTCTGAGGGGTGAGGCCGGGGCCGCAATCGCGTGGCCTGCCGGCCTGGCACTGGGGGCTCCCCTCACCGCATCCCCGCAATGAGCGCCCCTCCCAGCACGATGAGGGCCGCCCCCGCGGCCAGGAGCGCGCTCACCCGCTCCAGGCGGCCGAGGAAGAGCTGGCTGAAGAGGAGGACGAAGAGGGGGGAGGTGCGACTTAGGGGGATGGCGACCGAGACCTCGCCCAGATGGATCGCGGACCACAGCGCATAGGAACCCGCACTGTTGACAAGCCCTCCCGTCATGTAGAGTAGCAAGCTCTTCCGGCTCGCCCGGAAGCGGTCCTCGGGCCGGAAGAAGGGCGAGAAGAGGGACACCATCACTGTTCCCGTCCCGAAGGTGATGAGCATCGCCACCGGCACGGGTCCCCCCAGGGTCATGCCCGTCTTGGCGAAGACGGGCGCGATGGAGTAGCCCACCGCCCCAGCCAGCGGCACCAGGAGGAAGAGCGGCCGCCAGTCCCGTCCGCGCTCTGGCGCAGCCGGCCAGCTCACAAGCGCCACCCCTGCCGCGATGGCGACCGCCCCTGCCACAACCCAGCCGCCCGGCCGCTCTCCCAGGAAAGCCGCCGCGAAGCCGACCGACATAATGGGAGCCGAGGCCGCCAGGGCATTCGAGCGGGCCAAGCCCACCAGGCGGTAGCCGAGGATTTCGAGAAAGCGGCCGAACGAAGGGTTGCAGAGGCCCACCAGGATGAACCAGAAGATGGTCTCGGGCGGCGTGCGCGCGAAGGCCCCCGTGGCGAGAGCGAGGAGGGCGCCCACCAGGGTGAGGGTGGCGTTGGTCGTGATGGAGGCCACCAGAGGCGTGCCCTCGCGAAGGCCCAGCCGGATGAAGATTAGCCCCACTCCCAGGCTCACCGCGCTGAAGAGGGCGAGGAGGGCGGGGAGAGGGGGGAGGGGGAGAGGGAGGTATTCCATCGCCCCTAGCGGGAAGGCCGGGATATCAACGCGCTTCCCCTCGTTGCGCGGGGCCCGGGGTATGCTTTTAACTCCTTATAATACAAGCATATAGAACGGAAGGGGCACACCCCACAGCGCGGGTTTCGCGCCGTGCAGATGGTGCGCCCAAAGGCGAGGAGGTTCAGGTGGAGGGAATACGCCTTCCCCTTCGGCACGAGGGGGGCGAGTTCCCAGTGCGCCTTCTCGGGAGTGGTGCGGGGGCCGATGAGGCCGAGCCTCCGGGCGATGCGGTGGATGTGCACGTCCACCGGAAAGACGTCCTTTCCCGCCGCCCCCATAAGCATCACATAGACCGTCTTCACGCCCACCCCCTTGTGGGGTGTGAGGAGCTTGAGGGCCTCTTCGGGCTCCTTCTTCCTCAAAAATTCGAGCGAGAGCTCCCCGCGACTCTCCTTGAGCCAGCGGAGGAAGGCCCGGATCCGCCCCGCCTTCTGCTTCCCGAGCCCTCCCGGGCGGATGGCCTCCGCCACCTCTTC
>JBHIBR010000301.1:0-2981 GCA_046759145.1 Nitrospinota bacterium
TGGGCGGCATCCACACCTTCCCTGGTCCCATGGTGGGGGCGCTGCTCTTTTACATAATCCAGGATCGCATCGAGCTGTTTACCGAGTACTGGCTTTTCTGGTTCGGCCTGGTGCTGCTCGCCCTGGTGCTGGGCTTCCGCGGCGGGGTGGTGGGGTATTTCTACCAGCACATCCTGCCGGCGCTTAGGCGGCGCACCCCGTGAGCGACGGCGGCCCCCCCGAGCTGCTCCGCACGGAGGGCTTGCGAAAGTCCTTCGGCGAGGTGCACGCCGTGGACGCGGTCGACCTCCACCTTGGCGAGGGCGTCCTGACGGCCATCATCGGGCCCAACGGCGCGGGCAAGACCACGCTGGTGAATCTCCTCACCGGAAACATGCCCGCCGACGCCGGGCGGATCTACTTCCGGGGCGAGGAGATCAGCGCACTCCCCGTTCACGAGCGCGTGCGGCGGGGGCTGGGCCGGTCCTTCCAGATCACCAACGTCTTCCCCCTGCTCTCGGTTCACCAGAACATCCAGATTCCCCTGCTGGCCCACCTGCGGCGGGGGTGGTCCTTTTGGAGAAAAGTGGACGCGGTCCCCGAGGTTGCGCCCCGGGCGGAAAGCATCCTGGCCGACATCGGTCTTCTAGAGAAGGCGGACCTGTGGGCCGGGGTCCTCTCCCATGGCGACCAGCGGCTGCTGGAGATCGGCATCGCGCTGGCGGCCGAGCCGCGCCTGCTCTTCCTGGACGAGCCCACCGCGGGCATGAACCCGCTCGAGCGCAGCCGCGTCCTGGCCCAGATCGCTGAGCTCAGTGCGGCGCGCCGGACCACCTTCGTCATCATCGAGCACGACATGGACGTGGTCTTTTCCCTTGCGGAAGAGATCGTCGTGCTGCACCGCGGCCGGGTCCTGGCCCGGGGGGCGCCCGCCGCCATCCGGGGCGAGCCCCAGGTTCGCGACGTCTACCTCGGAGAAGAGCTGGCATGATCCTCGAGGTCGAGGACATCCACACCTACTACGGCCACAGCCACGTGCTCCAGGGGATCAGCCTCTCGGTGGCCCAGGGCGAGGTGGTCTGCCTGCTGGGGCGCAACGGGGTGGGAAAGACGACCACCTTGCGGAGCATCATGGGGCTGACCCCCCCGCGGAGGGGCCGCATCCAGTTCCAGGGCCAGGAAATCGCCGGCCGCCCCGCCTTCCAGGTGGCTCGTCTGGGGGTCGGCTACGTGCCCGACGACCGCCGAATCTTCCCGGACCTGACCGCCGAGGAGAACCTGGAGCTGGCGCGCCGGGTCGGGGGCGGGCGTCCCGGGGTGTGGACGCTGGGCAAGGTGCTGGAGCTTCTCCCCGTGCTGGAGGAGGTGCGCACACGCCCCGGACGCGCCCTGAGCGGGGGCGAACAGAAGATGCTCTCCATCGGCCGCGCCCTCATGAAGAACCCCACCCTGTTCCTGATGGACGAGCCGGCGGAAGGGCTGGGTCCCCTGGTGGTCCGGAGCCTCATCGAGGTGATCCGGACCATCCGGGATGAGGGCGTGACGATCCTGCTGGCGGACCAGAACCTGAAATTCTGTCGCCGGGTGGCGGATCGGGCCTACATCCTGGAGAAGGGCGCCGTTCAGCACGCGGGGACCCTCCGGGAGATCTACGCCGACGATCAGATCGTCCGACGCTACCTCGCGGTCTGAGGGGCACGCTCTCGGAGCAGGCTCCCGGCCGGGCTCGCGGTGCCCCCGTCCTCGCCCTCCCCTTGAATGTCACCTCCCACGTGGAGCCCCCGTTCGCCGGCATGGGCGTGGTACTGCTGTTCATGGCCCCCGTGCAGACCCTGCGGCTCTCCAACGAGGAGAAGCGCGGGGCCACTGTGGCGCTCTCGACCTTCTGTGCGGTCTGGTTTCTTTCCGCTTGCTAGGAGAACCCTTCGCGGCGAGGCGTTGGCACCCATTTGCTTCAGGGGAAACTGGAGGCGCCTCCGACGGTCTTTTTGAGAACTGGCTCCCCGCAGTTGACTCATTTCGAACTCTCTGCCTAGCGCCAACGCCAGAGATCAAGAAGGTTTTCAACGATCTCCAACAGATGCCCCTGGCCGATTAAGGCCGCACCGAAGACCCCATAATGTGCCTGCTCCCTCCACGTTGGGGAGCCCCCGAAGTTGACCCGGGAACCGGAGCGCACAGGAGCCGGACCGCCTGGAAGCCCGATGGTAGCCGTCCCGCCACTCTCTCAAGAGGCGACAGCCGAGGCGATTGTAACGGGCGAGGCACCCAACGCGTAGGGCATCAAATCGCCATGGGGCAGTCCCTTTCGCCTGTCCTCGGCGAGATAACCGCGCAGCCGTCCACCATCCGCCGGGCGGCACCTGCCATGGCGCCGGCTCTTACCCCCGTCTACTCCAGCGGGTACAGCCGCTCGATGGTCATCTCGAGGATGAGGCGCTGGTCGCGGATCCTTTCGGCCAGGTACTCCTCCAGGTCGTCCGGCGGCTTGCCGTTGATGGCCTCGTAGAGGGCGGCGTTTTGGGTGGCGTCGGGGTCCTCGACCACGCTCACGCGCCCCTCCACGGTGAGATAGTCGCCGAAGAATTTCGGAGTGATGATGCAGAGCACCGCGTGGGGGTTGCGCAGGAGATTCTTGGTCTTCTTTCGGTAGCGGGTGCAGGAGATGCGGATCTTGTCCCCCATGAGGGCGTAGACGACCGGGGTGAGCTGGGGCGTTCCCCTCGGGAAAAAGGTGGACATGACCGCCCAGTGATTCCGGGCGATGAAGGCCATGGCCTCTTTGCGTTTCATGGGAGCTCCCTCCTGCCCCCTTAGGGCTTGAGCACCACCCGCACCGCGCCCCGTTCCCGCCGCAGGTAAAAGTCCATGGCGTCGTGGAACCGTTCCAGCGGGAACACCTCCGCGATGAGGCGGCGCACGTTCACGCGTCCGCCCGCGATGAGGGCGACCGCCCCGGCCATCAGGTTCGGGCTGCCGCGCATGCCGAGCAGGCTGATCTG
>JBHIBR010000302.1:0-2972 GCA_046759145.1 Nitrospinota bacterium
GGCCCACCTCAAGGCGCCGCGGAAGGCTTGAGGGCGAGGGCGGGCGGAGGGAGACCGGCGGATAATCTCTTCCCCGGGCGAGGTTGTTCCTCCGGGGGGAAATGTGCTATAAAAAAATCCCGCCCGGGAGAACCACGAGGGAAAAAGAGATGGAAAGAATTTACAAATCCGTCGGGCGGGATGAGGGTCAAGGGCTCGTGGAGTACGCCTTCCTCCTCACCCTCGTGGCCCTCGCGGTGATCATCGCCCTGAGCCTCTTCGGCACGAACTTGGTCGACATCTTCGAAGATATCACCGAGGCCATCTTCGGCTAGGCGGTGCTGCTGAGCGTCTACGTCCTTTATATCATCTGGCCCGCCCTCGCCCTCTACCAGGCGGCCGCTCGCTTCTGCGCCCCTCACGCCGGACTCCGCGAATCCCCATCCGAGTCGTAGTCGCCGAGCCCCCCCTCCCCCGCGCACCCTCGGGTGCAGGATGTCCCACCACGCGAGGCCCTTGAAGGCGACCAACACCCAGCGCTGCCCCTAAGGATGGTTGCCGCCTGAGTCTGTTTCCACACCCATTGCCATGGCATCGTTGTATGGTAGAATATTCCACGAGAAAATCCACGCTGTTTGAGGAGATAGCTTTCGCGAGGAATGCCGGGCGGACGGGGGGGTTGCTTTGATGGCATTCGATGTGCCTATTGGGTGTTATGTGGGGTGTACTGTCGGAGGGGCGGCCGCGAGGGGGCTTCGGGGATAGTGCCTCATGTTCGCGCGCAGTGGGGGAACTCCTACAGGGGAAGGCGGCTGCCAGCCCCGTAGGGTCCCGCAGGGGAAAAGGCGCTCTGTGATGGGTCAGTCCGCACAGCCGCTCCGGGATGAAGAGGGACAGGGCTTGGCGGAGTACGCCCTCCTCCTCGCCTTAGTAGCCCTCTTGTTGATCATCTCCCTGAGCCTCCTCGGCATCACCCTCGGGGACATCTTCACCGCTATCGCCAAGGCCATCCTCGGCCGGCGTGGTAGAGGGCGTGGGCGGGCCAGATGATTTAGAGGATGTAGACGCTCAGCGCACCGCCGAGTCGTAGGGCCGGGCCCCTCCTTCCCCCCGCACACCCTCGGGTGCAGGATGTCCCACCCCTCGAGGCCCTTGAAGGCGACCAACACCCAGCGCTGCCCCTAAGGATGGTTGCCGCCTGAGTCTGTTTCCACAGCTATTGGCATGTCATCGTTGTATGGTAGAATATTCCGCGAGAAAATCCACGCTGTTTGAGAAGATAGCTTTCGCGAGGAATGCGGGGCGGACGGGGGGTCGCTTCGACGGCACGCGATATGCTTGTGGGGGTACTGTTGGAGGGGCGGCCGCGAGGGGGCTCCCGGGATAGTGCCCGATGTTCGCGGGCTGTGGAGGAACTGCTCTAAGGGAAGGCGGTTTCCAGCCCTATAGGGTCCAGCAGTGAAAAAGGAGCTCTGTGATGGGTCAGTGGGCACAGTGGCTCCGAGGTGAAAAAGGTCAGGGCCTGGTGGAGTACGCCTTCCTCCTCACCCTCGTGGCCCTCCTGGTGATCCTCTCCCTGAGCCTCTTCGGCACGAACCTCGGCGAGCTCCTCGAGGGCATCGGCGACTCCTTCGCAGGGGGTCGCGGGCGGGGGTGGGGCCAGGGGATAGGGGGGGGTCGCTGGAAATGACCCTCCTGGTCGCCTGGGCGCGCCTCGAGCGGCGCTCGGCGTGCCCGCGGCCGCCCTCCCGCGGGCGGTGATGCTGAGCCTCTACGCCCTCTACATCATCTGGCCCGCCCCCGTCCTCTACCACGTGGCCTCTCGCTTCTGCGCCCCTCACGCCGGACTCCACCAAGCCACACCCGAGTCGTAGTCGCCGAGCCCCCCTTCCCCCCGCGCACCCTCGGGTGCAGGATGTCCCACCCCGCGAGGCCCTTCAAAGCGACCAACACCCCGCTCTCCCCCTGACGCTTCGCGCCCATGGCGTGCTTCCTCCCCAGGACATGAGCCGCTCGGAGCGCACCCGCCGCAGTCGCGCCGGAGAGCGGCGTGGCACCGCGGCGCAGGTTTACAAACCCCACACCCCCACCTAAAATCGCGCCTCCCGAAGGGAGCCCGTCTCCCGGGAGACCTGCCCCATGAGCGGCCCCCCGCCGAGCCTCGCCAGCTGGTTCTTTGCCTCCCTACCGCTCCTGCTCCTCACCGTCTTCCTGGTAGGCCTCCGCTGGAGGGGCTCGCGCGCGGGGGCAGCGGCGCTGGGGGTAACTCTCCTGGTCGCCTGGGCGCACTTCGGAGCGGGGCGGGCGTGCTCGCGGTCTCCCTCCTGCGGGGGGTGCTGCTGAGCGTCTATGTCCTCTACATCATCTGGCCCGCCCTCGCCCTCTACCATGTGGCCCGGGCGGCGCGGGGGATCGACAACATCGGCTGGACAGTCTCCTCTCTGACCCGCAACCACATCCTTCAGCTCCTCATCCTGGCCTTCGCCTTCACCACCTTCCTCCAAGGGGTGGCTGGCTTCGGCGTCCCGGTGGCGGTGGCGGCGCCGCTGCTCATCGGGATCGGCTACCCCCCGGTCCAGTCGGTGGCCGTGGCGCTGGTGGGCCATGCCTGGTCAGTGAGCATGGGGGATATGGCCTCCTCCTTCCAGGCGCTGCGGGCGGTGACGGGTCTTCCGGGGCACGGGCTGGGGCTGTGGGTCGCCTCCCTGCTCGCCGGCTGCGCCCTCCTCACCGCCCTCTCCGTCGCTCACCTCCACGCGGGCATGAGCGGCTTGCGTCGATGGCCTCTTCCCATCCTGCTGCTGGGCGCCTCGGTGGCGGCAGTCCAGTGGCTTCTCGCCCGCTTCGACCTCTGGGTGGTGGCCACCTTCGGGGCAGGGATGGCGGGACTCGCCCTCGGCCTTATGCTGGCACGCATTCCGCGCTACCGGGGACCTTCGCGGCCCGCCCACCTCCCTCCCAAGCCGGAGGAGGAGAGGGTCCGTCGGCTCCCC
>JBHIBR010000303.1:0-2959 GCA_046759145.1 Nitrospinota bacterium
TGGCGGTGGCGCGCGATGAGGCCTTCTGCTTTTACTACCAGGACAACCTCGACCTCTTGCGGGCGGCGGGGGCGGAGCTGGCCTTCTTCAGCCCGCTGCGCGACTCGCGCCTTCCCGAAGGATCGGAGGGGGTGATCCTCGGCGGAGGCTACCCCGAGGTGCGCGCGGAAGCTCTGGAGAGGAACCTTCCGATGCGGGAGGCCCTTCGCGCCTTCACCGCCTCGGGCCGGCCCATCTACGCGGAGTGCGGCGGCCTCATGTATCTCACCGAGTCCATCGCCGACCTGGAGGGGAGGAGCTTCGAGATGGTGGGCCTCCTCCCCACGCGGGCACGGATGCTCCCCCGCCGCAGGGCCCTGGGCTACGTGGAGGTGACCCTCCGGACGGACTGCCTCCTGGGCCCGCGGGGGGCGGTGGCGCGGGGGCACGAGTTCCACTACTCCGAGGTCGAAGAGCTCCCTCCCTCGGTGGAGCGGGTCTACCGGGTGAGCAAGGGGAAGACCTCCCTCGCCCCCGGCGACGCCGAGCGCCTGGAGGGGTTTCGGGCCGAAAACGTGCTCGCCAGCTACTGCCACCTCCATTTCCTCAGCAACCCGCAGGTCGCAGAGGCCCTGGTCGAGGGCTGCCGGGGGAGAGGGGGTTGACGGTGAAAGGGCTGAATGTTAAAAGGCCCGTGGGTGGACCCCGAAAATGGAAAGCCTGAGAGAGAGTCAAACCTCCCACCTCTTGGTCGTTGGGGACGCCCGCGTTCTCTCCTTCTTGAAATCTGAAAGCGTCCACCTTGTGGTCACCTCGCCTCCCTATTGGACCCTCAAAAAATATCCAGAAGATGTCCGACAGCTTGGTGCCATCGCCGACTACGAGTCATTCCTGGAGGAGCTCCGGCGCGTATGGTTAGAGTGCTATCGGGTGCTCGTGCCGGGTGGCAGATTGGTTTGCATTGTCGGCGATGTCTGTCTGGCCCGGCGCCGCTTCGGGCGCCACGTGGTCGTTCCCCTGCATGCGGACGTCCAGGTGCAGTGCCGAAAGCTCGGATTTGACAACCTTAACCCTATTTTCTGGTTGAAGATTGCCAACGCGAGGCTGGAGATGGAGAGACCGACCTCCTTTCTGGGCAAGCCCTATGAACCGAACGCCATCATCAAGAATGACGTGGAATACATCCTGATGCAGAGAAAGCCCGGAGGCTACCGAAAGCCCACAGAGAGCCAGCGGAGGGAAAGTCGCATCGCCAAGGAGGATTTCGCCCAGTGGTTCCAGCAAGTGTGGAAGATTCCCGGAGCCTCCACCCGTACGCACCCAGCGCCGTTTCCCCTGGAGGTGGCAACGCGCCTGATCAGGATGTTCTCATTCGAGGGAGATATGGTTCTTGACCCCTTCATGGGCACCGGCACGACGAATGTGGCGGCGGCGCTGAGCGGCCGCAACAGCATTGGGGTTGAAATCATGGAAAACTATGTCCGCTTAGCGGAGACTCGCCTTGCGAAAGAAGCGGCGAGTTTATTTGCGAGCGTGAAGGTCGTTTCCGCCGATTCTCTCAAGAGCTCTGGCGAGGCCATCCAGGGTGCCCGCGCCTGAGAGGTTCGTGGCCTGGCTCCGGCAGAACCAACACCGCTCAGGCGGCCACACTTTCAACTACCATCCCCGCAGCGATAGACACCAGAATGCCCTGTCCGGGTTCGCCGTCGAAGACCTCGTGTCACAGTGCCCTGCCATTTCGGCCGATGCGGGAGCGGGAAAGCTCGTATATCAGTTGAACGCGGACGTGTACGTCGGGCCCCTGAAACGGAACGTCGACCTCCTGATCGGCGAGCCGGTCCAACCGCCCGGTACCGTTGAGGGAGGCATGGTCAGGGGGGATGTCGCCGTCATCCGCATAGCGGTTGAATCGAAGACCATCATGACAGAGCACAGAAAGGCTCGGCTGAACAGATATGGAGACCTGAATGCGCACCACCAGCACGTCCATTCCGCCAGCGCAAATGCGATCGCTGCGGCCTTGACCCTCATCAATATCTCTCCGCGATTTGCTTCGCCCACCAATCAGCCAAAAGGCGGCCCCGGTGGACCTCTTGTAATCAACGAGCATCCGGGGCCCTCGCAGTTGGTCGAGGAAACCATCCGTCGGTTTCTCTCTATCCCCCTCCGGCACACGACCAATCCGGCGGAGAATGGGCTCGAGGCCAATTCGATGGTGGTGATCAACTGCGACAATTTAGGCCATGTATCGCTTCACACACGCCTGCCCTCTCCCCCAATAGGGGCCCCCCATCACTACATCTCTTTCATCCGACGAGTCTGCGACCTCTACCGCCAGCGCTTCTCTGGGCCGTAGAGGCAGGAGAGGAAAGACTTCCTCCTTGGGTATAGACCGGGTGGCGGAACTGCTGGAAGACGACCCGGAGGCCCGCCCGATGGACTCCCGGGTCCGCCCGTGGTAGAGAGAATGTCCGCCATTCCCGGAGAGGCGAAGAGGAGGTGGTTTCTTCGGTTTATTTCCTGGGCCTCGGCTTCGTGCTGGGCCTCGAGCACGCCCTCGATGCGGACCACCTCACCGCCGTGGCGGCCCTCACCTCCGAGGAGAAGGGTTGGCGCCGAAGTTTCCTCTTGGGGGTTCGGTGGGGGGCGGGCCACGCTGTGACCCTCTTTGCGGCGGGTTGCGCAGTGCTCCTCCTGCGCTGGCCCATGCCCTTGGGCCTTGCTTCCTGGGGCGAGCTCGCTGTGGGGGCCATGCTGGTGGTTCTGGGAGGGAGGGTCTTCTGGCGCATCTGGCAAGAGAATGTGCACATCCACCCCCACCGGCATGGAAAGCTCCTCCACGTCCACTTCCACTCCCACCGCCGGGGCCCGGCCACCGGGCCGGTGCGAGTTTGCCCATTCCGTTGGAGCCGCAATCGCCGAGGGGGGCTCAAAAGAGCGGGCTCCCCGCCCGGGGTCCCCCAGCGGCCGGCGGCTTGGG
>JBHIBR010000304.1:0-2939 GCA_046759145.1 Nitrospinota bacterium
GTAGCGCTCGCGCTTCTCCTCCGGCACGGGCTTCCGGAGGCGGCGGTAGGTGGGGCTCGAAGGTGGGTGGGTGATGAGCTGCCAGGCCTTGACCGCAAACTCAAAGGAAGGTGGAGCCGCCTCCCGCCAGCGCGCCGCCGTCTCCACCTTGGGCGGGTGGTAGAAAGTCTGTTGCACCTCTACGGAGGGGTAACGGCGAAAATACTCCCCCTGCGAGAGAGGAAACCCGCAGCAGCCGGCCCGGAGGTCCGCGACCCGGAGGTCCATGGAAGCAACCTGGAAGGTGAGCGCCCTTCCCGGAGAGCGGACAAGTATGCCCGCGAACTTTTTCCCGATAGCCCGCGCTCCCGAGATATGTCAAGCTGAAGAGGGATGGCTACGCTTGCGCTTCGACCTGCGATCTGTCGCCCACTCCGCATCGGTTCTCTGCTCGCCCTCCTACCGCCCCTCGGCTGGGGCCCCTTCCCCGCCGTCTACTTCGTCCGCGCTGACAAAAGGGACGATCCCCTTCAGCCCAGCAGCTTCTCCAGGCGGCGCCGGACCTCGAGGGGCAGGCTCTCTCCCTCCGAGGCGCCGACGTTCTCAGCCAGGTGCTCCAGCTTGCTCGTGGCCGGGAGGACGGCCGAGACGTCGGGATTTGAGAGGACGTATTTCAGGAGAGCTCGCGCAGGGGTCCGCACACCGTAGGGCGCGAGGAAAGAGAGGTCCGCCCGGCCCAGGGCCCGGAGGAGGCTCTGGCGGTCCCACATGGGGCAGAGAGGGGTCATGACCAGCACCCCGAGGCCGAGCTCCCGGGCCAGGGGGAGGACCTCCCGCTCGGCCTCCCGCTCCCCCAGGCTGAAGGGGATCTGGATGGCGTCATAGGCGCCCGTCCGCATGGCCCGCGCCATCTCGGGGAACATCGAGGGACGGTAGTTGGTGAGCCCGAGGAAACGGACGCGGCCCGAATCCTTGTACTCCCGGAGGAGGGGGGTGAGGGCCTTCCAGCCCGCCATGTTGTGGACCTGCATGAGGTCGATGACCTCCGTCTGGAGGAGCCGGAAGGAGCGCTCGATGGAGGCGCGGGCCGAGGCTGGATCATACTCAAGCACCTTCGTTGCCACCAGCGCCCTCTCGCGCCTCCCCCGCAGGGCCAGGCCGAGCACGCGCTCGCTTTCCCCGTACATGGGGGCGGTGTCGAAGAGGTTGACCCCCCGGGCGAGGGCCTCCTCCACCAGGCGGGCCACGTGGGCCTCTCCCCGGGAGTCCCGCGCGTCGAAGGTCTGCCAGGTGCCCATGCCCACCTCGCCCACCCGGAGGCCCGTCCGTCCCAGCGTGCGGTAGCGCATGAGGCCCTCCCTCAGGGGCGGGAGCGGGAGTGCTAGGGGGGCCGGGAGCTACCCTCCGGGAAGGGGCGCCCGCCAGAGGTTTTCGAGGCGGTTCTCGACCACCACCCTGCCCCCCTTCACCACGTAGCGCTTCTCGGGCTGGTCGAGGAGGAGAGAGCCGTAGTCGGAAGAGTCGAAGGCGACGAAGTCCGCCCGCCTCCCCTCCTGCAGGCCGTAGTCCGCCCCGAGGCCCATGAGGCGAGCGGCGTTCCCGGTACACATGCGGAGGACGGTGCGGCGCTCCTCCGGGGTGCTCATGTGGGCGGCGCAGGCGAGCAGCAGGCCCACCTCCATCAGGTCGGCGTTTCCCGTCGGGGTGAAGGCGTTGCGGATGTTGTTGGAGGCGAAGGCGACGTTGGCGCCCGCTTTGAGCAACTCCCGGATGCGGGTGAGCCCCCGGCGCACGGCCACCCGGTCCCCTCTGCCCCCGAGGTGGAGGTCGGTGGCGGGGAGGGGAATGATGTGGATGTCCGCGGCGGCGATCCTGCCGATGAGGCGCTTCGCCTCCTCCCCGGGGATGGAGCCGAGGGCGGTCAAGTGGCCTGCGCTCACCCGGCCCTGGTAGCCCAGCGCCACCGTTTTCTGGGCGATGTACTCGATGGTCCGGTCCGCCGGGTTGTCCGAGAAGTCCACGTGGAGGTCCGCGGCGGCGCCGAACTCCTGGGCCAGGGAGAAGACGAGGTCCACGTGGCGGCGGGCATCGAGGTCGTTGTAGGGCACCCCTCCCACCGCATCCCCTCCCATGCGTAGGGCCTCGCGCATCAGCTCGTAGGTGCCCGGCTGCTGCTCGATGCCCTCCTGGGGGAAGACGACGATCTGGATGTCCAGCAGCCCCCGGTAGGCCTCCCGTAGCTCCAGGATGGCCTCCATCCCCTGGAGCTTGATGATGGGGTCCACCTCGACGTGTGTCCGCAGAAAGAGCGTCCCGTGGCGGAGCGCCATCCGGAGCACACGCTCTGCCCGCTCGCGGATGTCGTGGCGGGTGAAACCCGCTTTGAGCTTGGCCGTGATTCGGATGGCGTCGCCGAGGGTGCCCGAGAGATTCGGCTCCCTCTCCTCGAGAAAGGCCTTGTCCAGGTGGATGTGAGACTCCACCAGGCCGGGGAGGACGCACCGCCCCCCCAGGTCCACCTCTTCCGGGGCCCGGAGAGGGAGGTTGGGACCGAGGGCGAGGAATCTGTCCCCCTCAACCGCCAGGTCCACGAGGGGACCGGCTTCGTCCACCCGGGCCCTCCGGAAGATCCGCTCCGCCGCCACCGGAAGTCGCCCTCCTTTCAGACCGCTCCCGCGCCCCAGTCACCCACTTTTCCCTTTGTCCAGATAGTCCCTATACTAGCTGCCCGATTGTCGCCACTGGGTCAAGCGAACTCACTTGCCCGTGGGAGCCAAGACCATGCCCCGCCACTCCTCTCAGGCCCTCTCGCTCAGCGCCTACATCGCCGAGCGCCTGGTTCCACCCTCCCAGGGTAAGGTGGTGGCGGCATTCCGCAAGAGCGCTTACATCGAGCTCGCGGGGGGGCTGCTCTTCTGCATCGCCCGGCCGGAGGTCGAAGACGGGGCGCTCACCCTCCG
>JBHIBR010000305.1:0-2934 GCA_046759145.1 Nitrospinota bacterium
GTTGACGATGGTGAAATCGGGCCGATGGCTCTCCAGCTCCTCGGGGGTGGGGCGGAGGAAGAGGGTGCGGGCGAAGAGGGCATGCCAGGCCTTCTCCGCCACCACCCGGACGCCAAGCCTGTGCTCGGGGTCGGCGCCCGCCCAGCCGTCGAAGACGAAGAGCTCCTTCCTCTGGAGGTAGGATTTGACCTTCGCGAACAAGGGCTCGAAGCGCTCGGGGTCGAAGGGGCGGTTCACGGGGCCCCACCAGATGTGGTCCTTCACACTGGGCTCGGCCACGGTGAGCTTGTCTTTCGGGCTGCGCCCCGTGAAGGCTCCCGTCTTGACCACCAGGGCTCCCCCGGGGGCCAGGTAGCCCTCACCCCGGGCCACGGAGAGCTCGACCAGGCGGGCTACCGGAAGGTTCCAGTGCACCCGGCCTGTATTCTCGATCCCCTGCTGGCGGAGGTCGTAACCGCTCCGCGGGGCCGAGCGAGAGCCGCCCGTGACAATCGCCCCTCTCTGCGCCTCCGCAACGCTCATCGGGATGTCCCCTCCTCCCTCACACACACCGCCCGTCCTCGCCCGCAATGGGAAAACAAACTAGTCCCTAAAACCAACGTAATGGGAATCCTCCCCAGGGTCAACTTGGGGGCTCAGCTCGTCTCCCCGGGAGCGCGCTGAAAGGGCCGAAGGGAAGGCGTATACTGTTTTTACCCCTGACGGGCGGGTTCCCCCCTCGGGCAGGGACGGGAGGGCGAAGGGAAGAGAAGGCGCGACCATGAAGGAAAAGGCGGTCGTCCTCGTGAGCGGGGGGGTGGACTCGGCGGCACTCCTCGCCATCGCCCGCAGCGAGGGGGTGGAGTGCTACGCCCTCTCTTTCGACTACGGCCAGCGCCACCGCCAGGAGCTCCGCGCGGCGGCCCGGGTGGCGGAGAGCCTGGGGGCGCGGGAGCACCGGGTGATTTCGTTCGACCTCAGGGCCTTCGGCGGCTCCTCCCTCACGGCGGACCTGGAGGTCCCCATGGACCGCTCGCCGGAGGCCATGGCCGCCGAGATACCGCCCACCTATGTGCCCGCGCGCAACACCATCTTCCTGGCCTTCGCCCTGGCGTGGGCCGAGGTGCTGGGCGCCTCCTGCATCTACATCGGCGTGAACGCCCTCGATTACTCCGGCTATCCCGATTGCCGGCCCGAATACATCGAGGCCTTCCAACGCATGGCCCGCCTCGCCACCCGCGCCGGCGTGGAGAGAGAGGTGGCGGTGGAGGTCCGCACCCCCCTCCTCCGCAAGAGCAAGCGGGAGATCGTGGAGTGCGGCCACCGCCTGGGGGTGGACTTCGCCCTCACCCACAGTTGCTACGACCCCACCCCCGAAGGGCTCTCCTGCGGGCGGTGCGACGCCTGCCTCCTCCGACTCAAGGGGTTCCGGGAGGCGGGGATAGAAGACCCCATCCCTTACGCCCCCGCCGCGGGGCGGGAGGGCTGAGGTCCAGCCGTGAGGCGCCCCGCTGGCCCCGGCCCCCCGGACCGGAAACGCAAACCGCCGCGCCGCCGCCGGTCAGACGGTGAGGGGGTAGAGATGCCCTCCAGGGGGGCGCGAGCCCGCCCGAGGGGAAAGGAGGGCGGGGAGATATCCCTCCCCCTGGCCGACCCCCTCTTCTACTCCATCCAGGGGGAGGGGGCGAGCATGGGGAGGCCCTCGGTGTTCGTGCGGGTTGCGGGCTGCTCGGTGGGCTGTAGCTGGTGCGACACGAAATACAGCTGGCCCGCCGAGAGCGAGCTGCGGGCGAGCCCGGAAGCGGTGGTAGCCTTCTGCCGAGAGCGGCGCTGCGGGGACGTGGTCCTCACGGGGGGGGAGCCGCTGGAGGCCCCCGACCTTCTCCCCTGGGCGAAGCGGCTGGCCGCCTCGGGCTTGCGCCTAGAGGTCGAGACCTCGGGCTACCCCGAGCCGGGGGAGGACCTCCTCTCCGCAATCCACCAGTGGAACGTCTCCCCGAAGCTCTCTTCGGCGGGCGTCGCCGAGGAGAAAAAACCCCGCTCCCTCACCTGGCTCGAGAGGGCGCGGGAGGGCTACCTGAAGTTCGTCATCTCCCGGCCGGAGGAGGTGGACGAGATCCCCGCGCTGCTTGAGCGATGCGGGATCGGAGAGTTCCCTCCCCCGCGCATCTTCCTCATGCCCGAGGGGCTCACCGCGCGCGAGGTGGCGCAAAAATCCGCCTGGCTCGTGCCCCTGTGCCTGGAGCGCGGCTTCCGCTTCTCCACCCGCCTTCACATCCTGCTCTGGGGGGCTAAGAGGGGTGTGTAAAACCCGGGCCGGTCTCGCAAGCGGGAGGGATTGGAGGCGGCACCCGGATTCGAACCGGGGGTCAAGGCTTTGCAGGCCTCTGCCTTACCACTTGGCTATGCCGCCCCCTGGAGCGGGAAAGGGGATTTGAACCCCCGACCCCTGCCTTGGCAATATACACAAGGACGCCACTCAGCGCAACCCCTGCCAATCAGACCCAACAAAAACAGCGAGAGCCGTTTCCCCTTTTCGAGGTGAATTGGGCGCTATCGGCGCACGTTCACGGACAGAACGCGGACAACCGAGCGCATCACCCGGCAGGGCAAAAATGCATGCGCGGACCTGGCACGGGGCGGCGGCGCGGCTGCATTCGGAAGGCAACGGCCTACGGAAAGCTACATCATGACAAGGTTCTTCGGGGCGCTGTCCGCGAACTGCCCGTTTCCTAGGCAACCTTCACGGAGAGTGCTGCCTCGCTCAGGAGCTTTAGAGATCGTATCTGGCCCCGCCTGGGAAATGTCCTGGGCGGGGTTTTTCTGTCCCGGTGGTGGCTATTCTGGGAACGGAAATTCCTGACCCGTCGATGGTTCCCGCAGGGCTCTGAGCCGGTGCAGGTGCCTTCCCGAAAGTGTGTCGGATTTTTGGGTCGGGGTATTTCTGGGCTCCAG
>JBHIBR010000306.1:0-2934 GCA_046759145.1 Nitrospinota bacterium
CACCACATCCTCCACCTGCTCGGGCGGAAGGGCCCGCGAGGCGTTGGCCCGGAACTTTTCGGCGACCTCCTCCGCCGCCATGGGGTTCTCGGGATGGCCCCGGTTGATGGGCTCCCGCCGCTCGAGGGTCTCCCCGCCGCGCAGCCTCACACGCACGCCCCCGGGGAAGTAGCGCGGGAAATCCGGCGAAGCGTAGGTGGTGTAGCTCGTCCGCCCCGCCAGGGAGAGGAGCTCGGGGTCGCGGATGGCCTCCTCGGAGAAGTCCTCAAGCCGGGCGCGCCTCTTCGTGAGCGCGAGGGCGACGCAGTAGGGGAGGCTGAAGAGGGCGGCGTAGGTGGTGGGGGGCGCCTTTTTCATGGAGAGGGGCTCACAGACGATGTGGGCCACCAGCTCGGGGACCAGGAGCTCCACCCCCTCCACCTCGTGCGGCTCCAGGGCGCGCTCGCGGGCGATGGCCCGGGCGGCGTCCATGGCGGCGTGGTTGAAGTGGCAGCAGGGATAGGGTTTGAAAGAGATAGAGAGCGTCTCCCACCGTCTGCCCAGCTCCCCCACCAGGGTTTTTTCGGAGAAGCGGCCTCCCTCCACGTGCGCCGCGTAGAGCCCGAAACGGCCTTCCAGCACCCGCCGCGCGCCTGAAAAACCGCGCCCGGCCAGCTCCGCCGCCGCGAGCCCCGAGTGCGCCGCCCAGCCCGGGTGGAGGCGCTTGACGGAGGAGCCGTCGTCCAGGAACTCCTGGAGACCGGCCGCCTGGCTCCCCACGATCCCCAGGGCGTCCGCCAGCGCCCGGGGAGCGAGGCCCAGCAGCCTCCCCCCGGCGGCGGCCGCGCCGAAGGCGCCGCAAAGAGGAGTGGGGTGGAAGCCCCGGGCGTGGAAGCCGCCGGGGGCCGCTCCGCCAATCCGGGCGGTCACCTCGTAGCCTACGACCGCGGCGGCGAGAAGCGACCTCCCGTCCGCCCCCGCCGCCCCCGCCACCCCCGCCGCCTCGGCAGCCGCCAGCGCCGCCGGCACCACGCAGGCGCTCGCGTGGGTGATGGAGGCCGAGTGGGTGTCGTCGAAGTCGAGGCCGTGGATGAAGCTCCCGTTGGCGAGGGCAGCATGAGGAGCAGGGAGTCGGTCCCCGTGGCGCAGCACGGTGGCCTCCTCCTTCCCGCCCCACTCCCGCACCATCCCCGCCACCGCGCGGGCAAAGTCAAGCTCCGCCGCGGCGAGGCCGACCCCCAGCGCGTCCAGGATGTGGAGCTTGGCCTTCCCGCGGACCTCGGGGGGGATTTCTTGCCAGCTCATGCCCGCGGCGAAGGCGGCCAGCCGGTCGCTCAGGGTGCTCATGACGCGTCTCCTCTGGGCCCCTCCCAGGCGATGAGCTGGCAGCGGGCCACTCGCTGCGGCGAAAACTCGCAACGCCCATCCGAGGCATGCGCCGCCCGTCGGGGCGGTTAGCGCACCCACTCGGCAAGCGAGCTGAGGTCGCTCTGTCCCTCCAGTGCGCCGGCGAAGGCGATGAGGGCCTCCTGTCCTTCTTCCCTCAGGATCCCCGCCGTGAGCTGCCGGAACTTCTCCGAGACCCCTTCAGGCGGATGGCCACCTTGCCCGGGAAGGCGGAGGGGTAGATGGCGTCGATCTGGGGGTCCACGGTGAACTTGACCCTCCGCGCCAGGGCCACGAGCTCCGGGTCGGCGATCCTCTCGGGGGTGAACCCGCCCGGGTCTGCCCTCCCCTCGCGGAGCATGAGGGCGGTGCAGAACTCGATGTTCATCTGGGCGTTCATGGGGGTTGCCGGCTGGTAGGGCCAGCTGCACTGGAGCTTCACCACGCTGCTGTTGAAGACCTTCACCTCCTCCACCTCCTCGGGCCGCAGGGCGCGCCGCGCGCGCAGCTCCCGCACGGCGTCCAGGGTGGAGTGGATGCTCCCGCAGCAGGCGTAAGGCTTGTGGGAGACGCCCAGGAGCTCCCACCGCTCGCCCATCTCACGGGTGAGGGCTGCCGCCTCTCCCCCGCCCGAGAAGGCTTGCAGGAAACCCCCGTCCTCGAACTCGAACACCTCGGTCGAACCCGTGAACCCCCGCCCCGCGAGCTCGGCCGCCATCAGCCCGCTCTGGGCGGCCCGGCCCGCGTGGAAGCGCTTCGTGTTGGCCCCGTCGGCGATGAAGGCGAAGATGCCCGCCGATTGCGCCCCGGCGATGCCGAGGGCGTTGGTCGTCCTCTCCGGGTCCAGGCCCAGGAGGTTGGCGCAGGCGGCCGCGGCGCCGAAGGTGCCGCAGATGCCGGTCAGGTGAAACCCGCGCCGGCGGACGGCCACCGAGCCCGCCGCCAGGCTCGCCCGGATGACCACCTCGTAGCCCGCCGCGGCGGCTTGGGCGAGGCGGCGCCCGTCCGCGCTCAGCCTCTCGGCCAGGGGCAGCGCTGCGCCCCAGACCGCCGCCCCGGGATGGAGCTTCGCCCCGCTGTGGTAATCGTCGAGCTCGAAGCTGTGGATCATGGTGCCGAGGGCGAGCGCGACCGAGGCGGCGGGCGCGCGGGAGCCCGCACGCCAGAGGGTGGCCTCGGGCTTCCCCCCGGCCTCGGCCACGTAGTCCGAGAGGGTGCGGCCCCAGGGCGTCTCGTAGCCGTATAGGCCGCAGCCCAGGGCGTCGAGGAAATACCGCCGGAGGGCCGCCCGCACCTCCTCGGGGAGCCCCTCGTGGCGGAGCTCAGAGATGAAGCGGCCGACTCTCCGGGTGGGATTTTCCATCGCCCGCACTCTCCCGGCGGCGCCGAAAGGGAGGTGGCGTTAAGAGGGGTCTCCCCAGGCCCGCTCCGCCGAGCGGCTCTGTGACAGGCGGAAGCGAGCCTCCCCCTCTCTGCGATTCTACACCCCGGCGATGGTGTTCTGGAACGCCCTCACGTGGCCGCAGGAGAGCCAGTCCGCCCCGAGGGCCTGGCCTAGCTCCTGGGAGG
>JBHIBR010000307.1:0-2930 GCA_046759145.1 Nitrospinota bacterium
CAGGCGATGGCGCGGACGTTCATCGCCCCGTTGCTGTGCCGCGAGAGGCCGATGCCCATCCGGATGAAAGGCGCGCGGGCGCGCCCGTACTCCCGCGCCAGGCGCACCACCCCTTCGGCCGGGACGCCGGTGATGGACTCCACCCGGCGGGGCGGGTACTCTTCGAGGCGCCCGCGAAGCGCCCCGAAGCCCACCGTGTGCCGATCGATGTAGTCGCGGTCGATGAGACCTTCCCGCACCAGCACGTGCATCATGCCGAGCGCGAGGGCGCCGTCCGTGCCGGGGCGGACGGGGACGAACGCATCGGCCTGTCTCGCGGTCCGGGTGCGGTAGACGTCGATGACGGTGAGCTTCGCTCCGGCGGCCCGCGCCCTCTTGATGAAGGGCAGGATGTGCATGTTCGTCGAGACGGCGTTGCAGCCCCACAGGATGATGTGGTCGCTCCTGGCCATATCGGCGCAGTGGGTTCCGACAGCCTTCCCGATGGTCATCTGCCAGCACGCCTTCGCGGTCGCGGTGCAGATCGTGCGGGCGAGGCGCGAGGCCCCGAGGCGGTGGAAGAAGCGCTGACCCGCGTTGCAGTTCACGATGCCCATCGTGCCGGAATAGCTCACCGGGAGGATGGACTCCGGCCCCCATCGCGCGGCCGCCTCGCGCATCTTCCCGGCGACGGCCTCGAGCGCCTCGTCCCAACTGATGCGCTGGAAGCGAGGTGCGCCGCCTCTGGCGGGCCCCTTGGGGCCGACGCGCCGCATGGGATGGAGGATGCGCTCGGGCGAGTAGACGATGTCCGTGTAGGTCCTCATCTTGTTGCAGATGAGGCCTTGGGTGAAGGGGTGGTCCGGGTCCCCCCGGAGGGATACGACCTTCCCGTCTTGGACCGTGAGCAGGAGGCTGCAGGCGTCCGGGCAGTCGAGGGGGCAGAGCGTTTGAAATTCGCTCTTCATGGAGCTTCCCTTCGAGAGGGGGCGTGGGCCGACATCTCCCAGATACCCGTCGCCCAAGCCTGTCGTGGGTGGCCTGCATACCAAGATGCCAGAGGGCGCCGGCCCGGGCAAGGCTGAATGGGAACGCGACGGCCGATCGGGCGGCTTCCGGTCGGCCATCCGGCTCAGCCCTTCCCCCCTTCCGGCCCCAGCGCCTCCCGGAGGGAGGAGAGGAGGCGTTCGTTCTCCGCCCGGGTGCGGACCGCCACCCGGAGGAAGCGCTCGCCCAGGCCCTCCGTGGCGGTGCAATCGCGGATGAGGATGCCCAGGCGCTCGAGCCTACGCGCCACCTCGCCCGCGCTCGGAGCGCCCCCTTCGAGCTTCAGCAGCAGGAAGTTCGCCTCCGAAGGCCACACCCGGAGAGGCCCCATCGCGGCGAGCGCGCGGGAGAGATACTCCCTCTCTGTTCGGATGAGGCGCCAGGTGCGTTCCAGGTAGTCCCCATCCGCTACGGCCGCCCGCACAGCGGCCTCCGCCAGGTGGTTCACCGTCCAGGGGGGCATCTTTTGGAAGAGCCGCTCTACCGTCTCCCGCTCAGCGACCAGGCAACCCGCTCGAAGGCCGGGCAGTGCGTACACTTTGGTGAAGGAGCGCAGCACAATCAGCCGACTTCCCCGCTCCGCGGCCAGAGGGGCGCGAGAGAGGGAACGTCCCTCGGGGGAAAAATCCAGAAAAGCTTCGTCCAGGCAGCACCGGGCGCTGCGCGAGCGGCTGAGCGCCAGCGCGCCTTCGAGCCACTCCGCCGGGAGGAGCCCCCCTGTGGGGTTGTTCGGCGAAGCGAGGAAGAGGAGGTCGCCCCCCCGTAGCACACCCTCCAGGCGGGCCAGGGGGGGGAGGAAGCCCTCCCCTTCTCTCCCGCAGACGGACACCACCTCCCGGCCGGCCGCCTCGGCCGCGCGCCGGTATTCGCCGAAGCAGGGAGGGAGGATGACGGCCCTCCGCGCTTCGAGGGCGCGGGGGAGGAGGTGGATGAGGTCGGTGGCGCCGTTGCCCGGGAGGATGTGCTGAGGCTCGACGCCCAGGTGGAGAGAAAGCGCACGACGCAGCTCGCGGTATTCGGGGTCGGGGTAGTGGACGGCCTCGGGCAGCGCCCCCGCCACCGCTTCCACCACCCCGGGCGGCATCCCGAGCGGGTTGATGTTGGCGCTGAAGTCCACCACGGCGGAGGGACCGCCGGGCCTCCGCCAGACGTTCCCCCCGTGGGCGTCCGTTCGGTGAACCGACCGGGGCAGGACCCCATCATGCGCCCGCGCCGAGTTCATCCCCTTCCGAGCCTCCCCCCGATGAGGAACGCAAGGAGGAGGGCGACCTCGGCCGCCTCGGTCGCGGCCCCGTAGGCGTCGCCCGTGGCCCCGCCCAGGGTGCGGATGAGGAGAGAGCGATAGAGCCCGGCGGCCAGCGCCAGGGCAACCATGAGCGCCACAAGAGCCCACCCCAGGAGCCAGGCCCCGCCCAGCCCGCAGAGGGCGGTGGCCAGGAAGAGCTGGGGCCAGCGGACCCCCTCAGCGAAAGCCGCCCCCAGGCCCTCCCTCCCCCGGGCGAGGGGCGCCCACCCGCACAAGAGCGCCGCCACCCAGCGGCTCAACGCCGGGACCGCCCAGAGGGCGCGCCAGCGCAGCTCCCCAGGGAGCTCTGCCAGGGCGGCCGTCTTCAAGAGGAGTGAGGCCGCCACCGCCGCCGCCCCGAGGGCGCCCGTGCGGCTGTCGCGGAGGATCTGGAGCCTCTCTTCCACTCCCCGCCCTCCCGCCAGGGCGTCCACCATGTCGGCCAAGCCGTCCAGGTGGAGGCCACCGGTGAGCACCGCAAGGGCCACCACCACGAGGGCGCTCCGCGCCAGGGGAGGGAGCCAGGGGGCGAGGAGCAAGTCCCCTCCCGCCAGGAGGCCCCCCAGGAAGAAGCCCACCAGGGGAAACCAACCGACCGACCAGGCGAGCTCACGTCGCG
>JBHIBR010000308.1:0-2919 GCA_046759145.1 Nitrospinota bacterium
GGGGGAGGACGAGCGGGGCAGCCCCCGCCTAGATCAGCCGCTCCAGCGGCGTGTATCTGCCCCCCACCGCCTCGGCTACAGCCGGGTGGGTGAGCTTCCCTCGGTAGACATTCACCCCCTCCGCAAACATCGGTTGGGCCCGCACCGCCTCCTCGAGGCCGAGGTTCGCAAGCTCGAGGGCGTAGGGGAGGATGGCGTTCGAGAGGGCGAAGGTGGAGGTCCGCGGGACGCCCCCCGGCATGTTGGTCACGCCGTAGTGGGTGACGCCCTCGGCCACATAAGTGGGCCGGCTGTGGTAGGTGGGCCGGATGGTCTCGACGCAGCCGCCCTGGTCCACCGCCACGTCCACGACCACGCTCCCGGGCCGCATGGCGCGCACCATGGCGCGGTCCACGAGGACCGGGGCGCGGGCCCCCGGGACGAGCACTCCCCCCACCACCAGGTCGGCCCTCCGGACGGATTCCCGGATGTTGAAGCGGTTGGAGGCGAGCGTCTTCACCCGGCCGCCGAACACGTCGTCCAGATACTGGAGGCGCGCGTGGTCGATGTCCAGGACCGTCACACCAGCGCCGAGCCCCACGGCGATCTTGGCGGCGTTCCTCCCCACGATCCCCCCGCCCAGGATCATCACCTCTCCGCGCGGGACGCCCGGCGCACCTCCCAGGAGAATGCCCGGCCCCCCCGCCGCCCTCTCGAGGTATCTCGCTCCCAGCTGGACCGCCATCCGGCCGGCGATCTCGCTCATGGGCTGTAGGAGGGGAAGGGAGCCGTCGGCGAGGCGCACCGTCTCAAAGGCGACGGCCCGCACCTTGGCCCGCATCAACCGGCGGGCCAGACGCTGCGAGGCGGCCAGATGGAGGAAGGCGAACAGGACGAGGCCCTCCCGAAGGCGGGGGAACTCGGCCGGAAGGGGCTCCTTGACCTTCACCAGGAGCTCGGCGTCCCTCCAGACCTCCCCGGCCGAGGGGACCACGCGCGCCCCCGCCCGCTGGAATTCCCGGTCCTCGATGCCGCTGCCCTGCCCCGCCCCCTCCTCGATGAGGACGGTGTGCCCGGCGGAGGTGAGGACCTCCACGGCGGGGGGGACGAGGGCCACCCGGTGTTCGTCCCGCTTGCTCTCCCGGGGCACTCCGATGATCACCGCTCCCCCTCCTCTCCCTCCTCCTCCACCCTGAGGGTGCTCTCGGCCTCGGCCGCGAGGGTGCCGTCCTCCAGGAAGGCGCGGGCGGCGCAGCTGGCGAGGGTCCCTCTTCGCTCGAGGATCTCCGCCTCGATGAGGAGGCGCCGCCCCGTGGGCACGGGCCGCCGGAAACGGAGGGAGAGCTTCGCCGTGTACGCGCGCAATCCGCGGAGGAAAAGGCAGCTTACCATCGCGTCGTCCAGGAGGCTCGCGATGATGCCCCCGTGGGTGAGGCCGTCATAGCCCTGGTGATGAGGGGCCGGGGTGAAGTGCGCCCGCACAACCTCCCCCTCCAGGCGGAAGCCCACCCGGAGGCCCAGGCGGTTGTCGGGGCCGCACACGAAGCATCCGTCGGCGTCGCCTCGAGGTCGGCTCATGTCCTCGCGCAGGGGAGGGATGCTCCCGAAGGTGGCGCGGGGGGCGCACTCAAAGGCCAGCCCGGAAGCGCACTGGAGGGTTCAGGATGAGGGTTTGGAGCCGGCCTCCTTCCGCTTCTGGGCCCTTTCGCGCTTCCTCTGCTCGATGGAGAGGTCGCGTTCGACCAGCTCCAGATAGGCCATGGGGGCGGAGTCGCCCGGACGGAGAGGGAGCTTCACGATCCGGGTGTAACCGCCCGGTCGGTCGGCGAAGCGAGGGGCAATGACCTCGAAGAGCTTCTTCGCCACCGCCGGGTCCCGCAGCACCCGCAGGGCGAGCCGCCGGGCGTGGAGGCCCCCCCTCTTGCCCAGGGTGATCGCCCGCTCGGCGTGGCGCCGCACCTCCTTGGCCTTGGCCTCGGTGGTCCGGATCCGCTCATGGGCCAGGAGGGACGTCACCAGGTTCCGGCGGAGGGCCTGGCGGTGCTTGGTGTCCCGGCCGAGCTTCTTGCCAGCGCGGAGGTGTCGCATCAGCTCGATTCGCCCTCGGCCTCCTTGCCGAACTCTGCCGACAGGGCCAGCGCCCGCAGGTCCATCCCCAGGGAGAGGCCCATCCCCTCCAGGATCTCCTTGATCTCGTTGAGGGACTTGCGACCGAAGTTGCGCGTCTTCAGCATCTCCTGTTCGGTCTTCTGGACGAGGTCGGCGAGGGTCCGGATCTTCGCGTTCTTGAGGCAGTTGTACGAACGGACCGAGAGCTCCAGCTCGTCCACGCTGCGCCGGAGGTTCGCGAGGAGTTTCTGGCGCCGCTCGTCCACCTCGGGGGCCGGCGCGGGCGCCTCCTCTTCGAAGTGGACGAAGACGTGGAGGTGGTCCCGCAGGATGCGGGCGGCCTGGGCGATGGCGTCCTCGGGGCTCATGCTGCCATTGGTGGTGACCTCGAGGATGAGCTTGTCATAGTCGGTGGACTGTCCCACCCGCGTCTTCTCCACCCGGAAGTTGCACTTCCGGACGGGGGAAAACACCGCGTCGACGGGGATGTAAGTGACCCCCAGGTCCACATCGAAATTGAGCTCGGCCGGCACGTAGCCCCGGCCCCTCCGCACCACTATCTCCATGTCCAGCTCGGCCTCTTTGTCCAGGGTGGCGATGTGGAGGTCGGGGTTGAGGATCTCCACCTGGGGGTCGGCCTCGATGTCGGCCGCCTTCAGGACCTTCTTCCCCCGGTGGCGGAGGTAGAGCCGCCTGAGCTCCTCCCCGTGCAGCTTCACCACCAGCTCCTTGAGGTTGAGGGTGATGTCGGCCACGTCCTCCCGGACGCCGGGGATGGTGGAGAATTCGTGATAGACCCCCTCGACGCGCACCGCCGTCACCGCGGCCCCC
>JBHIBR010000309.1:0-2893 GCA_046759145.1 Nitrospinota bacterium
ATCGCGCGGCTGCCCCGGGATAGGCTCTGAAGTTCCCCCCGCATTTCCGCCAGCTGCTCCCCGAGCGAGCGGAACTCTTTGAGCAGCTCCTCGTGCCTTTTCAGCCCCCCCTCGATGCGGGCGAGAGTGTCTTCTGAGCCCACCGCCTTCTCCTCGCCTTTCCGACGTTCGCCTTTCTCCCTAAATTGCGGGGAAGCCGGCCAGTTGTCAAGGAGCGCCCCCTCGCGCAGAACTGGGCGGCCCCCGAAGGCGGCGTTGGCGCGCTGGCGAGTGCCGAAGGGAAAAGGCGGTGGTCCAAGGGGTTGTAAGGAACGGGCATGACGCGGGGGCGATCGCCCGGAGGTCCGCGCCTGAGGTCGCCCTACCCTACCCCTCGGGAACCTCCTTCACGTAGACCTCCCGCCGCCTGATGCCGTCCGAGGGGCCCACCAAGCCCTCGCGCTCCATGCGCTCGATCATGCGGGCGGCCCGGTTGTAACCCACCCGGAGGTGCCGCTGGAGGAGGGAAATGGAGGCCTCACGCGCCCGGGCCACAAGCCGGACAGCCTCCTCGTAGCGCCCGTCCACCTCCCCCTCCTCTTCCTCCGCGGCGGGGGAGGCCGCGGCAGGCGCGAGGAGCGATTCATCGTAGCTCGGCTCGTCCTGCTGGCGCCACCACTCGGCCACCTTCGCCACCTCCTTCTCCGTGACGAAGGGGGCGTGGATGCGGCGCAGGGCGCTCGTGCCGGGCGCCAAAAATAGCAGGTCCCCGCGGCCCAGCAGGCGCTCCGCGCCGCTGGCGTCTAGGATGGTGCGCGAGTCGATCCGGGAAGAGACCTTGAAGGAGATGCGGGCGGGGAAATTCGCCTTGATGAGGCCGGTGACCACGTCCACCGAGGGCCGCTGGGTGGCCACCAGGAGGTGGATGCCCGCCGCCCGGGCCATCTGGGCGAGGCGGATGAGGGAGTCCTCCACCTCCTTGGAGGAGACCATCATGAGGTCCGCCAGCTCGTCGATGACCACGACGATGTAGGGGAGGAACCCCCCCTCTCCCCCTTCCTCCCCCCCCGGCACCAGCAACGCCCTGCGCGCCCGCTCGGGGCCGAGCTCCATGGCGACCAGGTCGTTGTAACCCTCGATGTTCCGCACCCCTTTCTCGGCGAGCACCTGGTAGCGCCGCTCCATCTCGGCCACCACCCCCCGCAGCGCCCCGGCGGCCTTCTTGGGATGGGTGACGACGGGGACGAGGAGGTGGGGGATGCCGTCGTAGGCCGAGAGCTCCAGCATCTTGGGGTCCACCATGAGGAACTTCACCTCCTTGGGCGTCGCCCGGCACAGGAGGCTGCACACCATGGCGTTGAGTGCCACGCTCTTGCCCGAGCCCGTGGCACCCGCGATAAGGAGGTGGGGAATCTGATTCAGGTCGGTCACCACGGGCCGCCCCAGGATGTCCTTCCCCACGGCGATGGTGAGCTTCCCCGGCGAGGCCTGGAACTCGGGGCTCGCCAGCACCTCCTTGAGGACCACGGGCTGGCGACGGGGGTTGGGGAGTTCGATCCCCACCACCGCCTTCCCGGGGATGGGCGCCACGATCCGCACGCTCAGCGCCCGCATGGCGAGGGCCAGGTCGTCCGAGAGGCTGGCGATCTTGCTCACCTTCACCCCCGAGGCGGGGGCGAATTCATACATGGTGACCAGCGGGCCCGCCCTCACCTCCACCACCTTTCCCGCCACCCCGTAGTCGAGAAGCGCCCTCTCCAGGAGCGCCGCGTTGTGGGCGAGCACCCGGTCGTCCAGAGAGGGACGCTCGGCCGGGGGGTCCTGGAAGAGGTCGAGGGGGGGAAGACGATACTCCCGCGTGCGCTGGCGACGCGGCGGCGTCGGGAGCCGGGCGAGCCCGGAGTTCCTAAGCTGGGCCGGACTGTCCCCGCCCGATCGGTCCACCGAACGGAGGGGGAGCTTTTCCTCTTCCTCGGGCAGGGGGAGGCCAAGTGTCCCAGGGGCCAGACCCGGTGCTTCCCCCTCGCGGGCGATCGCTCCACCGAAGGAAGGAAACGCTTCGGCCTTCTCGGCGGAGCGGAGCTCCTCCAGCGAGGGCAGCGAAGGGGACCTCTCTCTTTCCCCTTCCTCCCCTCCGACACCCCTCAGGTCATCGAGCGAGAGGAGGGGCGTCCTCAGGGACTCCTCCTCGGGCAACCCCTCGGCGCCTCGGGACCGCCGCGGGTCGGCCCACCGAACGAGGGAGATGGCTGGCAGGGCGGGCAAGCGAAGCCCTCTCCGCAGGTTCGCGAAAAAGCGGATGAGTCCTCCTCCACCTGCCGCCAACCCCCGGGCGAGAGTTCGGATGGCGCCTACGGGCACCCGGAGCAGCCCCCACAGCAACCGCGAGGGGCTCGCCCCGGTGAGGGCCACCACGAGGAGCACAAGAGTAGTCCCGAGCACCAGGTAAGCGCCCCAGAGGTTCAGGTAAACGCCCAGACCGGCTGCCGCCAGGTAGCCCGCCAGGCCGCCCGGGAGGACGCCAAAGTAGGGGTCTGCCTCGAGGGCCAGGTGGAGGAGGCCGCTCGCCGCCATGTAGGCGAGCCCCCAGCCGAGGAAGCGCAAGCCCAGCCGAAGGGGAGGTAGGCCCGCGAACGTCCTCAGGCTCGCCCAGACCAGAAGGAGCGGGAGGGCAAGAACCCCCACTCCGAAGGTCTGCCCCAGGAGGTCGGCACTGTAGGCCCCCGCCACCCCCATCAGGTTCCGCACCCGATGGGCGGCGCTCAGGCTCCGGCTGAAGCTCGGGTCGCCCGGATGGAAGCTAAAGAGAGAGAACGAGAGGAAGAGGGCGAGGGCAATGAGGAGGAGCCCCGTGAGCTCCCGCAGGCGCGATGGCCTCCCCCCGCCCGGCCGCCTCGTTGCCCGAGAAAAGTGC
>JBHIBR010000310.1:0-2862 GCA_046759145.1 Nitrospinota bacterium
CGTGGGGGCGGCCGAAGACGCCGACCTCATCCGGGACCTGGGCGGCCGGTGGACGGCGGAGGGGAGGAGCCTGCTCTACGCCCGCTCGAAGGTGCTCCTCGAGGCCCGGGCGGCGGGGCTAGCCCACGCCCTCGACGGGGTGTACATGCGCCTGGACGACGAGGCGGGCCTCCGGGAGGACGCCCTCCTCGCCCGCGAGCTCGGCTACTCGGGCAAGACGGCCATCCACCCCCGACAGGTGCCCGTCATCAACGAGGTCTTCACCCCCTCGGAGGAGGAGGCCGCGTACTACCGGGAGATGCTCGCCGCTCATGAGGCAGGGGAGCGCCAGGGCCGGGGGGCGGTAAATTTCAGGGGAAAGATGATCGACGCCGCCATGGCCGCCCACGCCCGGAGGGTCCTCGCCCTCGCCGAGGCCATCGAGAAGGGGGGCAGGGCCTAAGAAGAGGAGTGCTCTCTCCAAGGGGAGAGCCCCCAAGAGGAGGTTCCCTGCAAGAACCCGCGCATTAGGTGAGACGGCGGGCTCAATTTAATGAGGTGAACAACTGAAAGCATTGCCGATATTCCTCCAGAGCATATAGGATTGCATCCCACTGAAGCGGACGGCTTGCGGCGATCGGTACATCTACAGCATCCTTGATCTCAGCGTTTTCTTGTGACAGAATAAGACTAAGGCAAACGCTGGTTTTTACCACCATTGGGGCAAGATTGCTATGAACTATCCTCGCGTATTCATCAGTTCTGTTTTCCGCACGCTTAAGCGGGTTCGCCGCAAAATCCACCGAATCATTACAGATGAGTTCGGATGGGAGGTGTGGTGGGCGGAAGATTTTCCAGAACTTCGTGGGGCTTCAGACACCCTTGTACGGCAAGTCTGCTTTAGTGGTATCGATGACTCGGATCTCTATATTTGTGTGTTACCCAACCGTTATGGAGACGACCGGATGGGGCTAGCCTATACAGAACTTGAGTACCATCATGCCGTCGCCACAGGAATCCCGACGCTTGTATATCGTTTGCGAGACTCTACAGTGGTAGACCCAAGCGAGCGATTTAAACAACAAGCTTTCCTATTCTTGATCCGAGACAGGGACATAGGTAATCCAGCATTTGCGGAAGCGAAAACTAGAAAAGAGCTATACGAAAAAATTCGCATCGAGCTTTACGCTTTTGGGAAAAAATGGTTTTTGGGGAGCCACCTAAAGGGGGGTGACTTTGCTCTATCCCAAATTCAACGTCTTCTGCTTCCCTTCAGGTCGGAGGAAAACAAATCCTCCAAACCTCTGCTATTACCTTCCGTGACAAAGTTTAACCCCGATTTTGTACGAATATATTTACGCCTTCTGGATCGAGCCTATGAGCAATCCTATTCTGGAGCAATTCAAGTCGGTAGCGCTTTGCTTGACTACATGTTGTCGTATCCGAGTGTGTCCCACCCTTAGTTGGGATTTGAGGTGGCTCCGTCCCCTGTGGTTGACTGGTGTCGCGAGACGCCACCCGCCCACAAGGGAGGAGCCACCGATGGAGGGCATTCTACAGCAAGCCAAGAGGCGCAGGAAGGGCCGCCGGATGGGCGAGCCCCGGGTAGTGAGCCGGGAGGAGGTCGAGGGCCTGGACTTGGACATCCGGGTGGAGCTCATCCGGGCGCTCATCCCGCTGGGCCTGCTCGGGGTGCATGAGATGCTGAAGGGGGAGCTGGAGGGGCTCGCAGGCGCCCGCTACGCCAGGAAAGCAGGTGGGCCCCGCCGTCACGGGAGCAACCCGGGCTCGGTGCGCCTGGCGGGCCAGTGGGTGCCGGTGCGGGTTCCCCGGGTGCGGGGCGAGAGGGGGGAGGTCTCCCTCCGGAGCTACCGGGCCCTGCGCGAGCGGGATGGAGCCGTGGACGAGCGCCTGCTCCGGGGTGTGCTCTACGGGCTCAGCTGCCGCAACTACGAGCGGGCGGCGCTGGAGGTCCCCGGCGCGCTGGGGCTCGCCAAATCCTCGGTCTCGCGGGCCTTCGTCGAGGCGAGCGCGGCGAGGCTTCGCGCGTTCCAGGAGCGGGACCTCTCGGGGGAGGACTTCGTCGTCCTCTTCCTCGACGGCAAGAGCTTCGCCGAGGACGAGATGGTCATCGCCCTGGGGGTGACGATGGGCGGCGAGAAGCGCCTCCTGGGCTTCGTCCAGTCGGAGACGGAGAACTCGAAGGTGCTGGCCCCCTTCCTCCGGGGCCTCCTGGAGCGGGGCCTGAACATCGCGGAGGGGGTCCTGGTGGTGGTCGACGGGGGGAAGGGCCTGCGCAAGGCGGTCGAGCTCGTCTTCAACCGCGGCGGAAAGCGCGCGCTCGTCCAGCGCTGCCAGTGGCACAAGCGGGAGAACGTGGTGCGGCCCCTTCCCAAGGGCGAGCAGGCGCTCTGGCGGAGGCGCCTGGCCCGGGCCTGGGGGCGGCCCACCTACGGGGAGGCCCGGGCGGCGCTCCTGCGGCTGCGCCGCGAGCTCGAGGAGCGCAACCTCTCGGCCGCGGCGAGCCTGGAGGAGGGCTTCGAGGAGACCCTCACCCTCCACCGCCTGGGGGTGTTCCCCCTTCTGGGGGTGAGCCTCAAGAGCACCAACGTCATCGAGTCGGTCCTCTCCCAGGTGGAGGGCTACTGCGTCAAGGTGGACGCCTGGAGGAACTCGGGCCACAAGCACCGCTGGCTCGCCGCCTCGCTCCTCGAGATCGAGCCGAGGCTTCGGCGCATCCGAGGCTACCGCCACCTGCCCCGTCTGCGCGAGGCGCTTCAGCGGGAGCTTGAGATCGAAGGCGAACGGAAGGCCTCACGGGAGGCGGCATGAAATGCCACGGGACGGCGCCGCCTCAAAGTCAACTAAAGTTGGGATTGACTC
>JBHIBR010000311.1:0-2862 GCA_046759145.1 Nitrospinota bacterium
AGGAAAAATAACTTGGCCGGAATTCTCTGTCAAGGAAAAAATTCCCCTTGCCGAACTTTTCCCCTTAAAGGATTATGCGGTATATGGATATTGGCCCTCGCCTCAAATTGCGCCGCCTGGAACTGGGCCTTCAGCAGAAGGTCGTGGCGGCCGACGCCGGGATCGCCATGAACCACCTCTCAGAATTCGAGCGCGGCAAGAGGGGCGTTTCTCTCGAGGTTTTGGCCCGGATTGCGGCCGTCCTGGGCTTGCGGTTGGAATTTGTCGAAGGGGAGGCGGGCTCCGTCGGCGAGCGCCCAGCAGCCTACGGCATGCCCCCCAGAGTCCTGAACGCCGCCCAGCGGCGGGTCATCGAGGCCAGCGAAGACCCCAAGCTCCTGCGGGAACTCGAAAACTACATCAAGCGGTATTCCCTCGCCCAGGAGGGCCTCCGCGCCCGGGCTCGGCGCAAGCGATAGCGGCCATGCCCGGCATCTTCCGCCAGAAGGGCAGATGGCTGGCCTGGTGCCGCATCGGGGGCCAGCTCGTCCAGCGGTTGAGGCCCACCCGGAGGGAAGCGGAGGAAATCCTTCGCCTCATGAAGCGCCGCCGCGACCTCGCCTCCCTCGGCCTTGCGGAGGACCCCAAGGAGCCCGGCCCCACAGTAGGCCAAGCCGTCGCCGCCTACCTCCAGGATTGCCACCAAGGCGGCCGCCTGGCCCCCAAGACCGCAAAGGGCTACTCCGACGTCCTGCGTCTCGCCCTTCTCCCCTTCCTGGGTGCCGCTCGTCCCCTGGCGGCCGTCACGGGCGAGAGCCTGGATGCTTACCGCGCCGCCCGGCTCGCCGCCAAGGTCCGGCACCGCGCCCGCCCCCTCAGCCCCTCCACCGTCGCCAAGGAACTGGGCATCGCCGGCACCTTCCTCCGGTGGTCCTGGCGGCGCGGCTGGCTCCCCGCGGTGCCGCCCATCCGGCTCCCCAAGGTTGCCAGCCGGGCCCCCGAGCCCCTCTCCGACGAGCGCCTAGCCGCTCTCCTCCAGGCCTCCCATCCAGCCCTCCGCGCGGCCATACTCCTGGCTGTCCACACCGGCCTCCGGGCCGGCGAGCTCCTCTCCCTGCGGCGGGAGGACATCGACCTCAAGGCCCGCCTCCTTCACCTTCGGCCGCGCCCCGAATGGACGCCGAAATCCAACCGTCCCCGCACCATTCCCCTCAACCGCACCGCCGCGGCCGCCCTGGCCTCTATCCCCCTCCCCCCTGCGGGGCCCATCTTCCTGGCCCGCCGAGGCGGCCCCATGACCGTCAAAGGCCTGAGCGCCGCCCTTCAGTGGGCAGCCGCCCGCGCCAACCTCGAGGGCGTCACCCTCCACGCCCTGCGCCACACCTTCGGCACCCGCCTCGCCCGGGCCGGGAGCGCCGAGCACGCCATCAGCGCCCTCCTGGGTCACAGCTCCACCGCCATGAGCCAGCGCTACGTCCACCTCCGGCCCGAGGCCCTCCGGGCCGACGTGGAGCGCCTGGATCGTCAAACGGATTTCAAACGGTTTTTCCCGGGAAAGGGAGGCAAGAGAGGGGATCCGGGTGGAACTCGCCGGGGCGTCCGCAGGCCCGCCCCGCGTCCCTCCGCGCCCCACGGGGGACGAAGAAAAGGGAGAAAGCGGGGGCCTCGACAGGGGCGTTAGGGGAGGAAGGGCCTACAGGCCCACAGATATGCCCCAACTGGCCGCAATTCAACGCTTCTCGCCCTCCGGCCCGCGGCGGCCCGCGCCTTTGTCAAACGGTTTCAAAACGGCATCGGCCAAATCGGCGGGCAGGGGGCAACCCCGGCTTAGCCCCAGAGCACCACCCCGGCGAAGGCGGCCCCCACATGCTGCACTCGGTGCTCCACCGCCAGGCTCTGGATCTCTCGCACGGCGAGCGCCCGGAGCTTCATCCCCTCGTAGGCCATGCGCCGGACCACCTCCTCCACCTCCTGGCGGGAGGCCCAGGCGGAGTGCTCCATGATGAGGCCCGCCCGGCTACTGTCCTCGGGGAAGGCGATGGCCACCCCTGCCGCGATGACCTGGCCCGGCTCCTCGCAGGCGATGCGGGCATAGGCGGTGGGGACGATGGCCCCCGGCGGCAGCGCGAAGGGCTCTACCCCGCGGCAGCCGGGGGGGAGGATGCTGGAGAGCTTCACCAGGTTGATGTCGCCCACACCCGCCGCGTGCAGGGCGGCGTCGAAGGCGTTGAGCTCGCTGAAGCCCTCGGCCGCGCCCGCGGCCAGGAAGTAACGGGAAGGGGTGTGGATGATCATGGCCTATTCATTCCTCATCCTTGTCCGAAAAAGTCCCGCGGGGCCGGGTCCCCCTCCGCCCGGTTTAAGAGACGCCGGCCCCGCGGGGTTGGCAACCCGCCCCGAGCGGGTGCCTAAATCTGTCCCGGGTCCCCCTCCGCCCAGCTTAGCGGTCGGTAGGCCATGACCTTCCGGTGCGTCTCGTCGAGCCTGCGCTTCACAGCCTCAAGCTCGGCCAGTTCCTCCGCCGACAGGGGCGGGAGATTCGGGCTTTGGACGCGATCCACGAGTTCCAGCGCCACGCGCGCAAGGACCTCGGCGATCAGGATGGACGTCGCCGCCGAGCTCATGGCTCACCTCTTCTTTTCAGGACGAACACCAACAGCTCCTCCTGGAGCCGCAAAATGAGTGCCCGGAGCTCCTTGCTCTCGCCCGAAGCCGTCCAGAGTTGATAGGCGTGATCCCACATCGCTTGAAATTTAGGGACGAACTCGACCCACTCGCGGTATTCCTCCGGGCTGATGGCCTTATCTTTGATGAGACGTTCGTAGACCTTCACCGTGCGAAGAAATGAGTTGCCCACTTCGTCCAGCAGCTCGCCCGCCGTCT
>JBHIBR010000312.1:0-2855 GCA_046759145.1 Nitrospinota bacterium
CTCTTCCTGACGGGCCTTCACAACCTGGTGCGCCTCTGGCCCGCCGGCTCACGCCCTCAGGGCCCCCCCGCCTAGCCCCACCTTGCGAGCGGCCTTGCCGATGGCCTCGAGCGCCCGGTCCAGGTGCGCCCGGCTGTGCGTGGCCATGACCGAGGCGCGGAGGCGGCTCGTCCCCTCCGGGACGGTGGGGGGCCGGATGGCGAGCAAGAAAACCCCCGCGTCCAGGAGCTCAGAGGCCATGGCGAGGGCGTCCGGGGCCCTCCCCACGAGGATGGGGAGGATCTGGCTCAGGCTCCCCAGGAAGTTGAGGCCGAGCGAGGCCAGCCCCTCCCGGAAGTAATCCGCGTTCCCCCGGAGCGCCGCGAGCCGCTCGGGCTCCTCTTCGATCACCTCCAGCGCCGCGATCGCCGCCGCCAGGACGGGAGGGGGGAGGGCGGTGGAGAAGATGAACGAGCGGGCACGGTTCACGAGGTATTCCACCAGCGTCTTGCTGCCGCAAACAAAGGCCCCGTATGCCCCGAGCGCCTTCCCCAGAGTGCCCATGAGGACCTCAACCTCTGCGGCTACCCCGAAGTGGGCCGCGGCACCCCGCCCCCCCGGACCCAGGCAGCCCGTGGCGTGGGCCTCGTCCACCACCAGCCAGGCCCCCTGCCTTCGGGCCAGGGGGACGAGCCGGTCCAGGGGGGCGAGGTCCCCGTCCATGCTGAAGAGGCCGTCCACCGCGATGAGCTTGCGCCGGGAGGCCCGCGCCCCCTCGAGGGCTTCCTCCAGCGCCCCCAGGTCTTTGTGGGGGAACACCCGCACCTCCGCCCGCGAGAGGCGACACCCATCCACGATGCTCGCGTGGTTGAGCGCGTCGCTGAACACCGCATCCCCGGGGCCCACCAGCGCCCCGATGAGGCCCAGGTTCGCCAGGTAGCCCGAGCCGAAGACGAGAGCTTCCTCGGTCCCCTTGAACCGGGCGAGCTTCTCCTCGAGCGCCCGGTGGAGCTCCATGGAGCCCGAGATGAGCCGCGAGGCCGACGCGCTCGTCCCGAACTCCCGGGCGGCGCGGGCGGCCGCTTCCTTCACGCGCGGGTGGTCGGCGAGGCCGAGATAGTTGTTGCCCGCGAGCAGGATGACCTCCCGCCCCCGCCAGCGCACTGTGGGGCCCTGGGCCCCCTCGACCCAGCGCAGCTCGCGGTAGAGGTCCCGCGCGCGGAGGGATTGCAGCTCCTCTCGCAGGGCGCGATCCATGGGGTGCACCGATCTGTCACCTTCTGTTGAAAGGTCCTTCGCACGCATTGAGCTTACGGGATCAGATGGTGCCGAGGGGCTACCGTTTTGCCTCTCTGCCTGGTTTCCTTTTCCAATTCCCCGCATTCGTCAGACCGTAGAAATCCGCGAGGCTCTTTACGTAGGACAAATGCCCAACCGCCTTCAGAGCGGCCGTGTCGTGGGTTAACCATACTCCCGATTTCGACTGGGCAATGGCCACATAGCATGCGTCAAAAAAGCGAAGCCCCGGATACGCTTGTACGCACGATAGGGCATGACGCCAAAGACGGGGCCCGGTCCTCACCTCTCCCATTCGCAATTCCTTGAGCTGCCGCAAGGCAGACATCGCGCGCCGCGCAGTGAACCCAGCCTTTGGCTTCGTGAGGGCGTTGAGAACTTCCTGGAAAGCAAATTCAGGGATGATACAGTCGCAACGCTTGTTCTGAATGTCACGGTGGAGGGTAAGGGCTCTCTTGGCAAGCGGCTCGTTTTGGAGGAACCATTTGACCATCACCGACGCATCAGGAACGACCAGAGCCATGGCGGGTCTTGATTATGGCCTTGGTGCCGCTGAACTTCCAGCCGTGTTTGTCTCTTTCGGCCTTGGCCTCGGCCGCCAATTTCCGTATATTTTCTTCTGCTTTTTTTATTATGGCGGCTCTCTTGGCGTTGGCGGCCCTCTTGGCTCCCTCCTCCGAATCGTAGGTCCCCCGCCAAATTGGTTTCGCCGTACTCGCCGGATATGCACCATACCGATATACTTCCCCTATCCATTTTTTCGTTGTCTTGTCCTGAAAGACCGCGTACTTGTACGGCATTTCAATTACCTCACGCCGAAACCTTCTCCAGGTGTTTTTCCCCTCGGTCAATGGCGGCTAGCGTTCTCACCCTCCGTCACCGGCGTGGCCCACGGGGCGATCTACCCCTCCCAAGATAGCAGAATTGGAATCAGGACACTACCCAATTTGCGAGCTAACCTTTTGCGCCGAGAGTGTTTCGGCCGCCCGGGCGCGCCGTGGTAGATTGAATCACGCTGTTTGCCCTCCCCCCAGGAGAGAGGCCTTTGCCCGACGCCCCTCGCCGGATCCGCTTTGCCGGCTACTCCCCGCCCTCGGCGGCGGACAGCTGCGCGGCCGTCTTTTTCCGCGAGCGCCTGCGGGAGGGAGCGGGCGAGGCCTTGAAGGTGGACCTTTTCTGGAATGTGCTGGATTTTGGCTACCAGGCGGGGGAGCTCCCTCAGGCTCCCAGCGGGAGGCCCGTAGCGCGGGCGAAGAGAAACCCTCCCAGGTGCTCCCGAGCCGCCCGCCCCAAGGGCTCGCGCAGGGGAGCCCAGCGGGCTTCCAGGTCGGGAACGCTGATCGGTGGAGCGGCACCCCACTCCCCCGCCTCGCGCGTCCAGGGCAAGACGCCCAGGAGGGGGACGTCGGTCAGCTCCCGGAGGGCGGCCGGGTTGCGGCCCTCGGAGGGGTCTTCGCCCCCGGCCAGGTCGGTCCACCGAACGTCGGTCCACCGAACGGCGGAGAGGACGATGCCGGCCGCCCGCAGGCGCTCGCCCTTCAGGGCCCGGAGGGTGAGGAGGGTTGAGTTGATGGTACCGA
>JBHIBR010000313.1:0-2832 GCA_046759145.1 Nitrospinota bacterium
CAGGCGCCTGGTGGAGGGTTTCATGGCGGCGGCCGGGCGCTACGTGGCGGAGCTCCCGGTTCGCAGCCACTGCGTCTTCGGCAAGGGGCGCCTCCTTCCGCCGGCACGGCGGAGCGACCACGCTCCCTTCTGGGACCGCGGCTTCCAGGCCGCCATGCTCACGGACACGGCCAACTTCCGCAACCCGCACTATCACCGCGGAACGGACACCCCGTACACCCTCAACTACCCCTTCCTGGCCGGGGTGACGCGGGCGCTGGTCGCCTGGGCGCTCTCGCCGGACACCTGCTGAGAGAGCTGTGGACGTCGAGCGCGTCTCCTTCTCCAACAACCTGGGCCAACGCCTCGCGGGGGTGCTCCACCGGCCCCCGGCCTCGCAGGGCGCCCCCGGCAGGGGTCCCCGGGTTGGGGTGCCCCGGCGTCGTGCTCTGCCACGGCATGCTCTCCCACAAAGAGAGCGCCAAGCTCATCCGCTTCTCCCAGGAACTCGCCCGCGCCGGCATGTGGGCCCTCCGCTTCGACTTCTCCTTCCTGGGGGAGTCGGACGGAACTCTCTTCGAGATGACCTACGAGCAGGAGGTGGAGGACCTCGCGGCGGCCGTCGCCTTCTTGCGCTCCCGGGCCGGGGGGAGGCTGGGCCTGATGGGGTCGAGCATGGGGGGGACGGTGGCTCTCCTCTGCGCCGCGCGACCGGGCGGGGTGGACGCCCTCGCCACCCTGAACGCCGTAGCGTACCCCGGTCGCTTCCCCCGCGGGGGGGTGGCCGAGGAGGGAGAACTTGAGCGCTGGCGGAGGCAGGGATATATCGACACCCCTCTCGGTCCCATCGGCCTGGGTTTCTTCGAAAGTTGCGCCCGACAGGACGTGGTGGGGGCGGCGAGGCGCCTGCGATGCCCCAGCCTCTTCATCCACGGGGATTCGGACGAAGTGGTGGACGCCTCGGAGGCCAGAGACCTCTACGCCGCCGCTCCCCCGGAGCCCAAGGAGCTCCTCATCCTCCCCGGCGCGGACCACCGCCTCACGCAGCCCGACGATGTGGAACGCGTAGCCCGCTCCCTCCGCGCCTTCTTCGCCCGATGCCTGATGCCCGTTTGACGCCCGCGGTCGCATGCCCTAGTGTGAAAAATAAGGGCCCCAAGCTGATCCAGGATAGGGGCGCCTGAGACGGCTCCGCTCTCGAATGCCATGGAAGAACCCCTCATCCCGCGCGAGGAAATCGGACGCCGGGTCGCCGAGTTGGCCCAGAGGCTGCGGGAGGACTACGGAGAAGAACCCCTCCACCTGGTGGTGATCCTGAAGGGGGCCATCTTCTTCGCCGTGGACCTCATCCGGGCGCTGGGGCGGCCCGTGACGCTCGGCTTCGTCTCGGCCGCGAGCTATGGCGCTGGCACCGAGTCCAGCGGCGAGGTCAAGCTCAACCTGGAGGCGCTGGGCGCGGTGGAGGGGCGCCACGTGCTGGTCGTGGAGGACATCCTGGACACGGGCCTCACCCTCGCCAAGGTGAAAGAGGCCATCGCCGCCCGGGCGCCGCGCTCGCTTAGGCTGTGCGTGCTCCTGGAGAAGCCCGCGCGCAAGCAGGTCCCCATCGAGGCCGATTACCTGGGTTTTCAGATCGGGGACCGGTTCGTCGTGGGCTACGGGCTCGACCACGCCGAGCGCCACCGGGAGCTGCCCGACATCCGCGCCCTCGGGCCCGAGGGCCGAAGCGGCCACCGTGCGGAGGCCTAAGGGGAGAGCCACCGTGCCGCTAGCCGAACGAGAGTTCCTTGCCTACGCCCGGGGGAGGAAGCCCGCTGACCTCCTGCTGGCGGACGCCCGGGTGGTGAACGTGTACTCGGCCCGCGTGGTGCGGACCTCGGTGGCGGTCGCCGGGGGCGTCATCGTGGGCCTGGGGGATTACCGCGCCCGCCGCCGGGTCAACCTCCGGGGCCTCTACCTCGCCCCCGGGTTCATCGACGGCCACATCCACATCGAGAGCACCACCCTCTCCCCCGATCAGTTCGCCCGCGCGGCCCTGCCCCGGGGGACCACGGCGGTGGTGGCCGACCCCCACGAGGTCGCCAACGTCGCAGGCGCGCGGGGAGTGCGCTTCATGCTGGCTTCGAGCCGAAACGCCCCCCTCTCCATCTTCGTCATGCTCCCCTCCTGCGTGCCGGCAAGCCCGCTGGAGGCCGCAGGGGCTGCCCTGGGGGCGGAGGAGCTGCGGGGGCTGCTGGGCGAGCGAGGGGTCCTGGGGGTGGGCGAGATGATGAACTACCCAGGCGTCCTGGCGGGAGACGCCGACATGGTGGCCAAGCTGCGCCTGGGCCGCGGCCGGGGGGCGCCGGTGGACGGGCACTGCCCGGGCCTCAGCGGACGTGACCTCCAGGCCTACGCGGGAGTCGGCATCGGCTCCGACCACGAGAGCACCCGGGCGGAGGAGGCGCGGGAGAAACTGGAGGCGGGCCTCTACGTCATGGTGCGCGAGGGGTCGGTCGCCCGAAACCTCGCCACGCTCGCCCGGATCATCCGCGCCGAGAGCGTGCGCCGCTTCCTGTTTGTGAGCGACGACCTGAGCCCCGACGACCTCATCCGCTCCGGCCACATGGACCATATCGTCCGCGAGGCCATCCGGCTGGGCGTCCCCCCCCTCTGGGCGCTCCAGATGGTCAGCCTGAACCCGGCCGAGTACTTCGGCCTCCACGACCGGGGCGCGGTGGCGCCCGGCAAGCGGGCGGACCTGGTGACCTTTGAGCGCCTCAACCGACCCTACATCCGCGACGTGTTCGTGGAGGGAGAGCCCGTGGCCCGCGAGGGGCGTCTTCTGCGTCCCTGGGCGGCCCCGAAGGTTCG
>JBHIBR010000314.1:0-2822 GCA_046759145.1 Nitrospinota bacterium
GGAAGTCCCTGTTGGGGGGCCGGTCCGCGGCCTTCTCTGGCCGGGGAGGGCGAACCCTCCGGGGAGGGCGCACGATGGGCGACAATTTCCCTCGATTCAAGGCCGCGGCCATCCAGGCTGCTCCCGTCTTCTTGGACCGAGAGGCGAGCGTCGAGAAGGCCTGCCGCCTCATCGCCGAAGCGGCCTCTGAGGGGGCCCGGCTCATCGCTTTCCCCGAGGTGTTCATCCCGGGCTATCCCTACTGGAACCGGATGGAGCCCGCCTTCAAGACGAGGCCATACTTCATCGAGCTCGTCAAGAACTCCGTCGAGGTCCCCTCGCCCGCAACCGAGCGCCTCTGCGATGCGGCCCGGGAGGCGGGGGCGTATGTGGTCATCGGCATCAACGAGCGGCCCGCGAACACCCTCGGGACGCTCTTCAATACCAACCTCGTCATGGGCCCGCGGGGCCGCATCCTCCTCCGCCACCGCAAGCTCATGCCCACCTTCGTCGAGAAGCTCACCTGGGGGTTGGGCGATGGGGCGGGCCTGCGGGTGCTCGACACCGAGGTGGGCAAGCTCGGCACCCTCATCTGCGGCGAGAACGCCAATCCTCTCGCCCGCTTCGCCCTCCTCGGCCAGGGGGAGCAGGTCCACGTCGCCAACTACCCCGCGCTCCCCGCGGGGGAGGGGGCCGGTTACGACCTGGCACGGGAGGTGGAGATCCGGGGCGCGGCCCACGCCTTCGAGGGGAAGGTGTTCAACATCGTCGCCTCCGGCACCATCTCGCAAGAGATTCGGAAGCGCCTCGGAGATACGCCGGAGAAGAGGAAGCTTCTCGAAGGTCCCTCCATCGCCTTCACGGCCATCTTCGCGCCGGGCGGGAAGCTCCTGGCGGGACCCCTCGACCCGAACGAGGAGGGCATCCTCTACGCCGAGTGCGACATCGAGCAGGTCATCGCCCCGAAGCTCCGCCACGACGTGGCGGGCCACTACAACCGCTTCGACATCCTCTCCCTCGACCTGAACCGAGCCCCCCAGCGGCCGGTCCACGAATATGAAGAGGCACTCGCCTCTCCCCCTGAAGGGGTGGCGGGAACGGCTCTTCCCGCCTCCGCGGCCGCCTCACTCGATGGCCTGCTCCGGGGGGAAGGCCGGGAGAAGGCCCTCCGGGCCCTCCTGCAGGAGCTTCTCCAGAGGCTCGGGGCCAGTTAGGAGGTCGAGGGAGCCCGCCCTCCTAGAAGAGCTCCATCTGCTCCCCGGGCGCATTAGCCCAGTTGGCCGCGCGGCGCTCATAGGGGAAAAACCCATGGCGCCGCGCCAGGGCCTCGAAGCGCTCTCCCACGGCTGCCCGGTACTCGGAGCTCTGGTGGGAGGACGCGCTATATACTTTCCAGTAGTTCCTCACCAAATCGGGGAAATGTCGTTGAAGGAAGAGGAAAAACCGCTCCCGGGCTGGGCTCGTGAGGAAGAGCACGTTGCTCACCGCGTAGCAGGCCGCGGCCTCCCTCCCGGCCGCCAGGATGGCTTCGAGGTGTTCCTCGTCGTCGTTGATGGCGGGCAGGATGGGCATGACGAAGAGGGAGACTGGGATCCCGGCCGCGCTGAGCTCTTCCACCGCCCGAATCCGGGCCCGGGGGTCGGGGGCGCGGGGTTCGAGGAGGCGGGCGAGGGCGGGGTCGAGGGTGGTGAACGAGAGGTGGACTACGAGGGCGCCCCGCTCGGCGAAGCGCCTAAGGAGGTCAATGTCGCGGCAGATGAGGGGGGATTTGGTCGTGATGGTGAAGCGGAGGTCGTCCTGGTGGAGGAGGCTTTCCAGGATGCCCCGCGTGATGCGGAAACGGCGCTCGGCCGGCTGGTAGGGGTCGGTCGCCGTCCCCAGGGCGACCTTCCTCCCCCGGAGGTTTTCGGGGCGGATGGTGCGGCGGGCGACCTCGGGGGCGTTCACCTTGACGTAGATGTGCCGCTCGAAGGCGAGCCAGTCCTCGTGGCCGAGGAACCCGTGGGTGTAGCGGGCGTAGCAGTAGGTGCAGGCGAACTCGCATCCCCGATATGGGTTGATGGTCCAGACGAAGGGCATCTCGGGGCTTCGGCACCTGTTGAGGATGCTCTTGCAGCTCTGGGTGGTGTACTCCACGGAGTTGCGGGCCAGGAGGGCCTGCGGCTCCCCGTCCTCTTGCCAGATGGGGAGCTGGCGGAGGGCGGAAGGCATGGGGGTTCCCCCCAAAGGGAAAGGCGACAATCCATCTTAGCGAAAATATAGCGAAAGTCTGTAGCCACCGTCAAATGTTTTTTCCCCCTGGAGGGACAAAGCTGGGGAAGGGCTGCCCCCGGGCTCGACCCCTTTCCCGTGCTGTGCTAGAATTCGGTAGTCTTCCGTAGAGGAAGGAGTTTCAGCGAGGCGGCAGGTGGCCTTGCCAGGTCGCCCCAGCTCCTAGGGAGGAGGAAGCCATGCGTCGTCTCTCGTCAATCGTAGCCCTGCTTGCCGCTTTCTTTCTGGTCCTGGCCCTGGCCCCGGTCGTGCAGGCCCAGCGGCTGCCCTGCCGGGCGGTGAAGCTCATCGTCCCGTGGAAGGCGGGCGGCGGCACGGACGTCATCTTCCGCGTGGTCGCCCGCAAGGCGCAGGAGTTCCTCGGGAAGGATATGGTGGTTCAGAACATCAGCGGCCAGGGGGGCAACAAGGGCGCGAAGCAGGCCAAGCGGGCCAGGCCCAACGGCTGCACCGTCTTCGCGGGTCACGACTCCATGCAGACCTCCTATGTGCAAGGGCGGGTGGACTTCAACTACTTTGACTTTGAGCCCATCTCCCTCGTGACCCACACGCCCTCCATCATCGGCGCGCAC
>JBHIBR010000315.1:0-2821 GCA_046759145.1 Nitrospinota bacterium
GAACCCCAAGCGGCGTGCCGCTTGGGGACCCCGAGCGGGTGGAGGATGTGGGCGAGTTCGGCCTCATCGCGAGGCTCCACTCTCTCCTCCCCCCCTGCGGACGCCCCGTGTGGGTGGGCCCCGGCGATGATGCCGCCGCCGTCCCGGGGCCGGGGGAGAGGGCGTGGATCCTCACCTGCGATGTGTTGGTCGAGGGACAGCACTTCCGGCGGGAGCTGACCTCCGCCTACGACCTGGGCCGCAAGGCCCTGGCCGTGAACGTGAGCGATGTGGCCGCCATGGGCGGGGAGCCGCGCTACGCCATTGTCTCCCTGGGACTCCCCCCCGAGACGGAGACCTCCTGGGTGGAGGACCTCTACCGGGGGCTCGGGGATGAGGCGGCCCTCTGGGGGGCGGCCATCGTGGGGGGGAACATCTCCCGGTCGGGCGCGACCCGGGCCGAGGGACAGAGCTTCGTGGATGTTTTCCTCCTGGGCGAAGCCCCGCGGGAGGAACTCCTCACCCGGGCGGGCGCGCGGCCCGGGGACGAGCTCCTGGTGACTGGGACGCTGGGCGATGCGGCGGCGGGCCTCTTCCTCCTCCACCACCCGGAGGTCTCGCCGAGCGAGGAAGGGAGGGAGACCCTCCTCTCCGCCCACCGGCGGCCGCGGCCCCGGGTGCGGGAAGCTCGCGCGGTGGCCCGCTCGGGCCTGGCGAGTGCGATGATAGACATCAGCGACGGTCTGGCCAGCGACCTGAGACACCTGTGCGAGGCGAGCGGCGTGGGGGCTGAGGTGCGGGAAGAGAGCCTCCCCCTCTCTCCAGCCCTGCGGGCGGCCGCAGAGCGAGCCGGCCTTGCGCCCCTCGAATGGGCGCTCGGTGGGGGGGAGGACTACGAGCTGCTCCTGGCCGCTCCTCCGCACGCCGTAGGAGCCCTCCAGCGGGCCGTCCGGGAGGCGAAAGGAGTCCCCCTCACGGCCATCGGGCGGGTGAGGGAGCCCGAGAGCGGCCTTTCTCTCCTCGGCCCGAACGGCCGCCGGGAGCTGTCGCCTCTCGGCTGGGATCACATGCGGCGCAAGGCCTAAGCGGGCTTGATGGTGCCAGAGCGAGAACATTCTGCCGATCACTTCCACCCCGACCCCTCCGGGGACCCCTGGGCGCTCCCCAAGGCGCTTGCCATCCGGCTCGGGAGGCGCCTGGACCGCGTTGCGCCCGGGTTTGTGAGCTGGGCGGCGGAGCGCTTCCCCTTCCGGCGAAACGGCCCTCCCCCCTGGACGCCCATGCGGGCGCCGCTCCCCAGCGCGAGGGTCGCGCTCCTCACCACCTCGGGCCTCTACCTGGAGGGACAGGCTCCCTTCCACATGGGGCGGCTTCTGGGGGACGCGAGCTACCGCGCCATCCCCGCCGATGCGGGGGAGGCGCGCCTGCTCCTGTCGGCAGTGGAGTACGACGGGGAGGCGATAGAGGCCGATCCGAATGTAGCTCTCCCCCTGCGGGCGCTGGAGGAACTGGCGGCCGAGGGGAGGGTGGGGGGCGCTACCCCGCACCACTACGGCCTCCTGGGCTATGTGCTTGAGACCCAGCCCCTCCTCGAGCGCACCGCACCCGCCCTCGTGGGCCACCTTCGGGAAGAGGGGGCGGATGCCCTGGTGCTCCTGCCGGCCTGCATCGTTTGCAACCAGACGGTCTCCCTCCTCGCCCGCTTTGTGGAGGGGGCGGGCATCCCGACCGTCTGCCTCCTCCAGAGCCGCAGGGCTGCCGAGCGGTGCCGCCCCCCGCGCGCGCTGGTCCGCCCCTTTCCGTGCGGGAGGCCCCTCGGAGGTGCGGGCGATGGGGAGGGCCAGAAGGCTTTCCTCGGGAGGCTTCTCTCGCTCCTGGGCGAGCTTCCTGCGCCGGGTTTCCGCGAGGAGGAGGCCCCCGCCACGTCGGTCCACCGAACGGGCGAGGCCGCCTCCTGCCCCGCCTGCGGTCGGTCCACCGAACGGCAGGCGCGGTGAGGGGTCTGAGGATGCTCCTCCGCCACAAGCTGCTCCAGTGGGCCGGCGCCGCCGGGGGCGCGCTGGTGGTCCTGTGGCTCCTGTGGGGCCTTATGCCGAGCCCGCCGGGGGCGGGCCTTGGCGCTAGCCTGCGCCTGGCCACCACCACCAGCACCGTGGCGACAGGGCTGCTGGAGGCGCTCGCGCCTCCCTTCGAGCGGCGCCACAGGGCGCGGGTGGATGTGATCTCGGTGGGGACGGGCCGGGCGCTCAAGCTCGGCGAGCGGGGCGATGTGGACCTCCTCCTCGTCCACGCCCCCGGAGCGGAGGCGCGCTTTGTGGAGCAGGGCCACGGGGTGGGACGGACGACCTTCATGGAGAACGACTTCCTCCTCCTCGGCCCCCCGGCGGACCCGGCCGGCATCCGGGGAACGAACGATGCGGCCCGGGCCCTCAAGAAGGTAGCTGAAGGGAAGGCTCCCTTCGTGAGCCGGGGGGATGATTCGGGCACCCACAAGAGGGAGAAGCTCCTCTGGGCGAAGGCGGGCCTCCCTCCCCGGGGGGCCTGGTATCTGGAAGCGGGGCAGGGCATGGCGGGAACGCTGCGGGTGGCGGACGAGAAGAGGGCTTACACCCTCTCCGACCTCGGGACCTACTTCGCTTACCGCAAGAGGCTCAGCCTCATCCCCCTTGTGGAGGGAGACCCCCTTCTCCGAAACCCCTACAGCGCGATCGCCGTGAACCCGAGCCGGCACCCTTCTGTGAACCACCGCCTCGCCTTCGCCTTCATCGCCTGGCTCGTCTCGCCCCAGGCGCAACGCCTCATCCGGGACTACCGCCGGGGGGGAGAGCAGCTCTTCCGGCCC
>JBHIBR010000316.1:0-2809 GCA_046759145.1 Nitrospinota bacterium
ACGCCCTCCGCCGCCCAGCTCTTGGCGTTCTCGTGGAACTGGCACCGCCACCGCCTGGCCACCGCGTCCGTTCCCCGATGGGTTCCATAGACCACCGGCACCCGGCCCGCGAGCCTGCGCGCGAGGGCGAGGGTCGGGTTGCGCTTGGAGGAGGCATCCGGGGAGAACTCCGCGTTCCCAGCTCGAAGGACACTGGCCGCCTCCTCCAGCGGGCCCCTCTGGGAGGGGAGGAGGCCCATGCGGCTCAAGGCCACGAGGACAGAGGAGAAGAGATGGCCCAGCGCCGCCCGCGGGGCCGCCCCCCCCGGCAGCGCGAGGGCGGGGACCCCCCCGCTCCTCGCCCGCCGGAGCAATCGCCCGCCGCTGGCCACAGCGAGGCTACGGGCACCCCGCCGGAGGGCCTCGCCGAAGGCCGTCAGGGTCTCTTCCGTCTCGCCCGAGTAGCTGATGGCGACCACCAGAGAGTCGGCTCCCACGTAGGCGGGAAGCCTCGGTCCCCGCTCCACCAGCAGAGGAAGCCGAAGCTCGGGAGAGAGGTAGCTCGCCAGGAGGTCTCCCCCGATGGCGGACCCCCCCATTCCCACCACCACGACCTGCCGGAGCCCCCGCCGGGAGGGGAGCGAGGCAGGCCCTTCGGCCAGGACGACCCCCTCTTCCAGCTGGCGGGGCAGGGAGGCGATCTGGGCGCCCATCCCCCCCGGGTCTACCTGCTCGAGGCGAAAGGCCACCTCCCTTGCCGCCCTCCATCTCCCGGAGTCGGTCCACCGACCCGGAGTCGGTCCACCGACCCGGAGGCCAAAAAAAACGCCCTCTGCACCCACTCAGAGGGGAACCAACCCTCCTAACAATCTAACAGCAGGGGCCGCCCCCGTCAAGAAACGGCGGCCGCGAGCAAGCGCGCGCGCTTGAAAAGGCGCCCGGCTGGTGGTAACATTGGAGCGTGCGAGGAGGGATCTGTGGAGCCTCCTTCGTAAGGTTGAGCTATTCCATCTTCCGGATCATGCGGTCGGCACATCGCCCATTGATTGCGGCCCTGGTGGTCCTGCTCCTGGGATGCGCTGCCCTCGCGGAGACCCAGGCAGCCCCCAAGGGGTTTTCCTTCGGCGAACGCACGGTGGTGGAGATCGCCAAGCGCCTGCGCGCGAGCGTGGTCAACATCCATGTCACCCAGGTCCGCAGTGCCGAGCGCCAAGGGGGGGACCCCTTTGAGGAATTCTTCGAGTTCTTCCGCCGCAGGCCCCGGGGGAGGCCGAGTCGGCGGAGTCTGGGCTCGGGGGTCATCATCGATCGCGAGGGGCACATCATCACCAACAACCACGTGCTGAAGGATGCGGGCGAGGTGAAAGTCCGCCTCCTCAACGAGCGAGAGCACACCGCCCGCATCATCGGCCGGGACGAGAAGACCGACCTGGCGCTCCTCCGGATCGACGCCAAGGAGCCTCCCCCGCCCGCCCCGCTCGGCGACTCCGACGCCCTCGAAGTGGGCGAGTGGGTCGTGGCCATCGGCAACCCCTTTGGCCTGAACCACACCGTCACGGTGGGGGTGGTGAGCGCCAAGGGCAGAGTGCTTCACACGGGCCCCTACGACGACTTCATCCAGACGGATGCCTCGATCAACCCGGGCAACTCCGGAGGTCCCCTCCTGAACGCGCGGGGCGAGGTGGTGGGCATCAACACCGCCATCCTCAGCCGCAAGGGCGGGGCGGCCAACATCGGGATCGGCTTTGCCATACCCATCAACCTGGTCAAGCGGGTGTACCGTGACCTCAAGGCCCACGGGCGGGTCATCCGGGGTCGCATCGGGGTGGCCATCCGCAAAGTGGACCGCACCCTGGCGAAGAAGATAGGCCTCCGGGGCCGTCAGGGGGCGCAGGTGACCGATGTGACGCAGGGGGGCCCCGCCTACCGGGCGGGCATCCGGCGGGATGACGTCATCCTGGAGTTCAACGGAAAGCGGATCGAGAACTGGGAGGCGCTCCCCCGGATGGTGGCCGCGACCCGGCCCGGGACCATGGCCCGAGTCAAGGTGGTCCGGGACGGGAAGACCCTCGACCTCACCGTCAGGGTGGGCCCGCTCGAAACGTACGCCTCCAAGCCCTCTCCCCCATCGGAGCACTCGCTCGGTCTGAGCGTGGCCGCGCTCACTCCGGAGCTGGCCCGGGAGCTGGGAATCGAGGCCGCGGGCAAGGGCGTGGCGGTTACGTGGGTGGAGAAGGGCGAGCCGGCCGATAGGGCGGGCATTCGGAGGGGGGATATCGTCGCGGAGGTGAACCGCGCCCCCATCCGGACGCTGGGCGACTACCTGCGAGCGCTCGAGAAGGCGAAGGGGGAGAAGAGCATCCTCTTCGTCGTGAAGAGGGGCGGGGGGACCATCTTCGCCGCCGTGGAACCCGAATGATGCGTCGGGCAACCTGCTCATCGGCGAGAGGATCATCGCCACCGGCAACCCCCTCGGCCTCGGCCACACCGCCACCACGGGGGTGATCAGCGCCCCCCAGCGCTCGATCCGCAGGCCCGGGAGCACGGGCAGCCGCAGGCGAGTCTTCGCCAACTTCATCCCGAGGGTGGCCCCGGCCCTCCGCACCCAAGCCCCGCAGGCATCGAGGCCCGAGGGCCGGTCCTCCAAAAGGTCCGGCTCGCCATAGGGGGCGAGGAGGCTCCCCTACCCGTTGCTGCGATAAGGGTGAGCACAACCGAATCGCGGGATTCGGGACAAAAGGGGGGAGTTTCTCTTGTTGACAAGATTCAGGACTTTTCGCTAGCTTCCGGCCCAAGCCAAGGGGAGCGGATCCTTGCAAGGCCTCCGGAT
>JBHIBR010000317.1:0-2802 GCA_046759145.1 Nitrospinota bacterium
GATGGTGCGGGACCCCGAATGCGGGGTCTACCTCCCCCGCTCGATCGGGGTGAGACGCAGGGTGGGGGGGGAGGATTGGTTCTTCTGCAGCGAGGAATGCGCCCGCGCCTACGGGAAGAAGCGGGCTTGAGGTCGCGTTGACCCGGCCACCGGGCCGGGGCGAAGGTGCCAGTTCTTCGGGCCCCCTGTGCCAGCAAGGGGATTGGAGGTAGTGGGAGTTTGCGAGGGGTCGCGTTGACCCCCGCCTGGGCGGGGGACAGGCTGATTTGTCCGCCCACCGCATGTGCTCGGAGTGCTCCGGGCCAGAGGCTTTCCCGCCAGGGGCGGGAGGCCCTGTGTGGGAGGGAGGAGCCATGAAGCTCTTCATCGACACGGGCAACGTGGACGAGGTCCGGGAGGCGGCCCAGCTCGGCATCCTGGACGGCGTGACCACGAACCCCACCCTCCTCTCGAAGGAGGGCCGGGACCCCCGGAAGGTGCTGGAGGAGGTCTGCGGGCTCGTCGAGGGGCCGGTGAACGCCGAGGTGGTGGCCGAGGATTTCGAGGGGATGGTGGTGGAGGGCCGGGAGCTGGCGGCTATCCGGGAGAACATCGTCGTCAAGGTCCCCATGACGGCCGAGGGGATCAAGGCGGTCAAGCGCCTGCGGGAGGAGGGCATCGAGACCAACGTCACCCTCTGCTTCTCCCCCGCCCAGGCCCTCCTGGCCGCCAAGGCGGGGGCCAGCTACGTGAGCCCCTTCATCGGCCGGCTGGACGACGTGAGCCACCAGGGGATGGCTCTGGTGCGGGACATCATCACCATCTTCGACAACTACGACTTCTCCACCCAGGTGATTGTGGCGAGCGTGCGGCATCCCCTCCACGTGGTGGAGGCGGCCCTGGCCGGGGCGGACGTGGCCACGGTCCCCTTCGCCGTCATCGGCCAGCTCCTCAAGCACCCCCTGACCGACATCGGCCTCGAGCGCTTCTTGCGGGACTGGGAGCGGGCGAAGAACCTGCGCTGAGGGAGCCCATGCCCATCTACGAGTACGCCTGCAACCGTTGCGAGCACCTCTTCGAGCGCCTGGTGGGTGTCACCGCCGGGGGCGGGGCGGCCGAGGGGATGGAGTGCCCCTCTTGCGGCTCCCGCGAGGTGCGGCGGAGGCTCTCCCGCTTCGGTGTGGGCTCCAAGGCCGGCGGCTCGATGGGCGGGGGCGGCCCCTCCGCCAGCTGTTGCGGCGGCATATGCAGTTGCCGCTGAGCCCGCGCTCCGCCCCTTTCTTTCGGCTTGCCTGAAGCCGTGGAGTACACCCTGCCTTTCCTATCCGGCGGCCGCCCTCGCAAGGATCTGCCGCCCGAAGTCGAAGCACGCGACCTGGTGAAGCGCTACGGCGCCCTGACCGCGGTGGATGGGCTCTCCTTTGCCGTAGAGGCGGGGGAGTGCTTCGGGTTTCTCGGCCCCAACGGGGCGGGCAAGACCACCACCATCAAGATGCTCTACGGGGCCGCCCGGCCCTCGGGGGGGGGGCTCCGGGTCTTCGGCCGGGATGCGGTTCGTGAGCAGCGCCGCATCAAGGCCCAGCTCGGCGTGCTCCCCCAGGAGGAGACGCTGGACATAGAGCTCACCGTCTGGGAGAACCTCCTGGTCTACGGCCGCTACTTCGGGCTTCCCCGCCGCGAGGTGGAGGGGAGGGCGCGGGAGCTTCTGGCCTTCCTCCAGCTCGAAGAGAAGGCCCGCAGCACCATCAAGACGCTCTCCGGGGGGATGAAGCGACGCCTCCTCCTCGCCCGGGCGCTCATCGCCCGGCCCCGCCTCCTCATCCTGGACGAGCCCACCACCGGCCTCGACCCCCAGGCCCGCCACCTCATCTGGGAGCGCCTCCGGGCCCTCCAGCGGGAGGGGGTCACCCTCATCCTCACCACCCACTACATGGATGAGGCCGCCCGGCTCTGCGACCGAGTGGGCGTGATGGACCGGGGGCGCTTTCTGGCGGAGGGTCCGCCCGGCCGGTTGGTGGAGGAGTTGGTGGGGAGGGAGGTGGTGGAGCTGCGGGTGGAGCGTGGGGAAGGAAAGGGCCTCCTCGAGCGCCTGGATGGCTTCGCCTTTTCGGTCGAGCGGGCCGGGGACACTCTCTATATCTTCTCCCGGGAGGGGGGACGGGTGGCTGAGCGCCTCCTGGCCGAGGGGGTGCGCCACCTCTGGCACCGTCCGGCGACGCTGGAGGACCTCTTCCTCAAGCTCACGGGTCGGGAGCTGCGCGAATGACCGCCCACGTGCCGCCCTCCCTTCCCCCCTCGCCCTCGGAGAGCTGGGTGCCGCCTTCGGTGGGCTCCTTCACCTACCCGGATGTGAGCCCCCGGGCCGGGGCGGTCTGGTACCGCAACTACAAGGTGTACCGCAAGTGGTTCCTGGCCGAGTGGGTGGGCAACCTGGGCGAGCACTTCCTCTACCTCCTTGCCATCGGGTTCGGCATCGGGGCCTACATCCGCGGCATCGAGGGGATGAGCTACGCCCGGTTCATCGCCCCCGGCCTGGTGGTCTCCCTCGCCATGTGGACGAGCACCTTCGAGGCCACCTTCGGTTGCTACACCCGGCTCAACGTCCAGCGCACCTACGAGGGGATGCTCTGCACCCCCCTCTCGGTGGGGGACGTCGTGCTGGGAGACGTGCTGTGGTGCGCCACCCGGGCCTTGGTGGGGGCGGTGCTGATGCTCGTGGTGCTCTACGCCTTCGGCCTGGTGGCGAGCCCCCTCGCGCCGCTCGTCCTCCCCTTCGTCTACCTCGAGGGCCTCGCCTTCGCCGCCCTGGGGATGGTGGCGGCC
>JBHIBR010000318.1:0-2798 GCA_046759145.1 Nitrospinota bacterium
GGGGTCCCCCGCCCGGGGCCGCGTGGCCCCCCGGCCACGAGCACGTCCACGGCCTGCGCCCCCTCCTCGTGGGAATGGTCCACGGCCTGGCGGGGAGCGCGGGCTTGCTGCTCCTGGTGGCGGCGACGACGCCCTCTGCCGCGCAAGCTCTCGCCTACATCCTCGCCCTCGGCCTGGGCGCGGCGCTGGCCATGGGGGTTCTCTCGGCCGCCTTCCGGCTCCCTTTGGCCTGGGCGGAGGGTCGCTCCGAGGTGTGGAGCCGGTGGGTGCGTGGGGCAGCCGGCCTTGCGAGCGTGGCCTTTGGCGTCTTCCTGATGGTCTCTCGGGGCGGGGGCTGAGCGGCCTCAAGCCCGGAGCCGCATTCTCCCCCCGCGGAGAGCCGGAAAAAAAAAGCCCCCCCCACGAGGCGGGGGGCTTTTGGCTCCTAGGCGGGGGCCTAGTGGTTGCCCCCGGCTATGGCGGCGGCAACCTGGGAGCTGTCCACCATCTCGCGGATGGTGGGTTTCTCACCGCACACCGGGCAGGCGGGATCGCGCCGCACCTTCAGTTCGCGGAAGCGCATCCCCAGCGCGTCGTACATGAGCAGCCGGCCCACCAGCGACTGCCCCTTGCCCAGGATGAGCTTCACCGCCTCGGTCGCCTGAATCATCCCAACCACTCCCGGGAGGACCCCCAGGACGCCGGCCTCGTTTCACGACGGCACCAGGCCGGCGGGCGGCGGGTGCGGGAAGAGGCACCGGTAGCAGGGGCCGTGGGGCGGATGGAGCACCGTGGCCTGTCCCTCGAACTGGAAGATGCTCCCGTGGACGTTGGGTTTCCCCGCCAGCACGCAGGCGTCGTTCACGATGTAGCGGGTCTCGAAGTTGTCGCATCCGTCCACGATGAGGTCGTAGTCGGAGATGATCTCCATGATGTTCTCGGCGGTGAGCCGCGCCTCGTGGGTCACAACCCGCACGTCGGGGTTGATGCCCTCGATGGTCTCCCGGGCGCTCTCCACCTTGGGCTTGCCGAGGCTGGCGGTCTTGTGGACCACCTGCCGGTGGAGATTGGTGATGTCCACCCGGTCGCTGTCCACAACCCCCAGGGTCCCCACCCCGGTCGCCGCCAGGTAGAGGGCCGCCGGCGAGCCGAGCCCCCCGGCCCCGATGAGGAGCACCTTGGAGCGGAGGAGCTTCCGTTGCCCCTGCTCTCCCACCTCGGTGAGCATGAAGTGGCGGCTGTAGCGCTGGAGCTGGTCGGGGTTGAGGGGCTCGTCCTTCACCCAGGGGTAACCCCGGTCCTTCCAGCCGTTGAACCCCCCGATCATGGAGACGACGTTCTTATAACCCATCTCCCGGAGGGCCTTGCCCGCGAGCAACGAGCGCACGCCGCCCGCGCAGTAGGTGATGATCGGCGTCCCGCGGTGGGGGACGAGCTGCTCCACCTTGAGCTCCAGGAAACCGCGGCTCGCGTGCTGGGCACCCTCGATGTAGCCCGCCCGGAATTCCTCGGGCTCCCGCACGTCGAGGAGGGCGAACCTCTCGCCCTTCTCCTTGAGCGCCTTCACCTCTTCGGGCGTCACCTCGCCCACGTGCTTGCGGGCCTCCTCCAGGAGGTCGCGCGCGCTTTTGCTCATCAGTCCCTCCTTCCCCTATGCGGGATGAAGGTCAAGGTCGATCCGTAGGATACATTCTCCGGGAAGGCCAAACAACCTGCCTCCCCGCCACCCCGCAACTGCGCGGGGCTTCCCCGGTCGCTTCCCGTCCGGCGGGCGTTTAGTATCCTGCTTCTTGCCAGGCGCCGAAGCCGCCCATCATGGACTTGACGTCGGTGAAGCCCATCTCCTTCAGCCGCTGGGCGGCGAAGAGCGAGCGCACCCCGGCCGCACAGTAGGTCACAATGGGAGTCTCCGGCTCGATGCCGATGCGGCCGACGCGCATCTCCAGGGTCCCCCGGCTGGCGTGCACCGCTCCCGGGAGGGTCCCCGCCCCAAGCTCCTCCCCGTCGCGCACGTCCAGGAGGAGCACGGGCACGTTGTTGTCGATCAGCTTCTTTACCTCGTCCACCGTCATCTCGGGCACTTCCCGGCGAGCTTCGTCGATGAGCTCTTGCAGCGTCTTGGCCATCGCTCCTCGAACCTCCCGCCTTTCTCCTCACGGAACCTCGGGTGAGAGAAGGCAATTTCTATTGGAATTTTAGACTTATTTCCTCAGGAATACAAGCTATTTTTCCACCCCTCCCCGGAAGGGCCGGGCCCGCCGCCCACTCGCTGATATACCTCGATGATGGCGTTCTGATCCGCTTCGCCGAATCCCAGGGCGTCCGCCGCAACGAAGACCTGTCGGGCGGCACTCACGAGGGGCACGGGGCTCAGCAGGCGCTCCGCGAGTGCGACGATGAGCCGAAGGTCCTTCCTCATCAGGCGGACGGGGAACGTGGTGGAGTAGTCTCTATCAACCATCGCCATCCCTTTGTAGTCGAGAATTTTGGGGACCGCGCCCCTGCGGAGCACCTCCACCATCCGCCGCGGGTCCAGGCCGGCCTTGGCCCCCAGGGCGAGGCCCTCGGCGATGCCGCAGAGGCTGGCGGCGAAGATGAGGTTGGTGGCGAGCTTCATCGAGAGTCCCGCCCCGTTTCCCCCCATATGGGTGACCGAGGAGCCGAGCACCTCGAGGACGTCGCGGTGGCGGGCGAGCGCGTCCGCGTCGCCCCCCACCATGATGGCCAGGGTGCTGGATTCGGCCTGGGGGACGCTTCCGCTCACGGGGGTGTCCAGGAAGGTGACGCCCCTCTCTTTCGCCTCCGCGGCCACCTCCTTC
>JBHIBR010000319.1:0-2795 GCA_046759145.1 Nitrospinota bacterium
AGGAGGAGTGGAGGAACGCCGAGCGGGCGCTCGGCTACGTGGAGGAGGCCGCCGCCCGTGGGGTGAAGCTCCTCCTCTTCCCCGAGGGCTACCCCGGCCCCGCCACCGGGCCGCTGGACAACCCCAAGTACCCCTTCAAGCCCGTGGAGAAGCTGTGCGCCCTCGCCGAGAAGCACCGGATGTGGCTCTTGTCTGGCGACGTGGAGCCGTCCGAGATCCAGGGCGCCTGCCGGCTCAACCTGAAGGCGATCTCCCCCCGGGGACGGGTCGAGGCCGTCTACCTCCGGCGGCAGCCCGACACGCCGCCCCTCAACGCCTATCTTTACAACGGGAAGGGACACCTCCTGCCGGGCGATGAGACCGTGGTGCTGGACACCGAATTCGGCCGCCTGGGGCTGCTCATCTGCAGCGAGCTCTGGGTGCCCGAGCTCCCCCGCCTGGTGATGCTCCAGGGGGCGGAGATCGTCGTCTCCCCCATCCACGGCTCCCACAGCCGCACCTGCACGCGCTCGGCCGACACCTGGCGCTGCATCGCCCGCGCCCGGGCGGCGGAGAACCTCTTCTACGTCCTGACCACGCGCAACCTCTATGTGAGCCAGGGCTTCGACTACCGGCCCTACGCCCCGAGCGGCGCGCTGGTGGCGGGGCCGGAGGAGATGGTGGGCGAGCAGGTGGAGCCGGGGATCCTGGTGGTGGACCTCGACATGGCCCGCCTGCGCTACCTGCGCAAGCGCAACTTCGACGTCGAGAACCACTCCGTCCCGCCGAGGGAGGACGGCTTCCGGCACATCCGCACCCGGCCGGGCCAGATCTGGGAGCGGCGCCCCGAGATCTACAAGCCCCTCTGCGAGCCGAGCCCTTACTCCTTCAACTACATGTACTGGAAGGAGGACCTGGACGCCTGGAAGGAGGACTACGACCGCATCTATCAGGGCGAGTACCGCGCCATCGAGGAGCGCTTCGGAGGCCCCTTCGCCTTCCGGGAGGGGGAAGGTTAGGGGCGCGGGGGCAGGTCGCATTCCAGAGAGGGGCCGGGGGAAAGGCCTGAGCCCCGTCCGCCGTGAAGGGCGTGAGAGGAGGCTTTGAGATGGCGCCGGAGACGCGCGAGCAGAAGGTCCGCCGTATCACCGAGAGGATCCACCACGACCGGGGTTTCGTCTACGACGTGCTGGGCTTCGGCGTCCAGTTGGACCCTGACTACTTCGAGATATACTCCCAGATGCACTGGGGCTTCTTCAAGGAGGAGCCGCGCCACCTGGACCCCAAGACGCGGGAGCTGATCGAATTGGGAATCCTCGCCTTCAAGGGGATGGGCTACTCCGTCTACACCCACGCCAAGAAGGCGCTGCGGCTGGGCGCCACGATGGAGGAGCTCCTGGAGGCCTTCGAGGTGGCCAGCATCGGGGGGGGCGCGCCGGTGCTCATGGAGGGCCTGACCGCCCTCAAGCGCATCGCCGAAGAGCAGGCCGCCTCAGGGCCGGGAGGAAAGGGGTGAGGCGGAGGACGGGTCGCGCAGAGAGCGCGCGGGAAGAGGAGGAGCGTTCATGTTCGAGACCACCCAGGCCTGCGTGGACGTCGGCATCGTGGTCAAGGACATCGAGAAATCCCTGGCTTTCTACCAGGGCGTCCTGGGGATGAAGGAGGTGACCGTGGTGGACCTGCCCGCGGACTTCGCCCGCGCGGCGGGTTTCGCCACCGACGGCTTCAAGCTCCACTTCCTCAAGTTCGGCGACATGATGGTCAAGCTCCTGGAGTTTGCGGAACCGCCAGCCCCGCGGGACCCAGCCGCCAACGCGCAGACGGGCTTTCGCTACCTCACCTTCTGGGTGAAGAACATGGACGACGCGGTGACTTACCTGAAATCCAAGGGCGTGACCTTCAAGGCCGAGCCCATCGAGCGCGCCCCGGGCCGGAAGGTGGTCTTCTTCGGCGACCCTGACGGGAACCTGCTGGAGCTCTTGGGACCCTGAGGGGTGAGGCCTCTCCGGAGCGGAGGAACCCAGCGGCGGGGCGCCCTCGGCCCTAGGCCTTAAGGCGCGGGTCGAGGGCGTCCCGGAGGCCGTCCCCCAGCAGGTTGAAGGAGAGCACCACGGCCATCAGCGCCAGGCCGGGGATGGTGATGAGGTGCGGCGCGAGGGCGATGTAGGCCCGGGCGTCGGCCAGCATGGCCCCCCACTCCGGGGTGGGCGGGCTCACCCCGATGCCCAGGAAGCTCAGCCCCGAGGCCACCCGGATGGAGGTCGCCATCAGGAAGGTGGACTGCACCACGAGGGGCCCGAGGGTCCCCGGGAAGATGTGCCGGAAGAGGATGCGGCGGTGGCCGTTGCCCATGGCCCGCGCGGCCTCCACGAACTCGGTCTCTTTGATCCCCAGCACGGAGCTCCGCACCAGCCGCGCGTAGATGGGGATGGAGAAGATCCCCACCGCCAGCATGATGTTCTGCATCCCCGCTCCCACCATGGCGATGAGGAGGATGGCCAGCAGGATGCGGGGGAAGGTGAGCAACACGTCCACCACCCGCATGATCAGGTTGTCGAGCGCCCCCCCGAAGTAGCCCCCCACCAGCCCCAGCAGGATCCCGCCCGCCGCCCCGATGAGGACCGAAAAGACGCCGATGAGCAGGGAGGTCCGGGCCCCCGAGATCACCCGGCTCAGCACGTCCCGCCCGAAGTGGTCCGTCCCGAAGGGGTGGACGAGGGAGGGCGGGGCCAGCGCCCTCTGGAAGTTGGCCTCGATGGGGTTGTAAGGGGAGATGAGGGGCGCCGAGAGGGCGGTGAGGACGAAGAAGACGATGA
>JBHIBR010000320.1:0-2759 GCA_046759145.1 Nitrospinota bacterium
CCCTCTCACCAGCCGCCCCTTCGCCGAGCGGAAGAAGGACGTGCGGCGGAGCCGTCGTCGGGCCCGCGAGCGGATGCGTCGCGCCGCCCGGGGAGAGGTCGAGGAGTAGGGCGCTCAGCGCGCTCCCTCAGCCCCCACCATCGCCCGGGCCGCCAGCGTGCGCAGGTGGTCGGCCGACTGACGCAGGAACCTCTCGCTCGCGAGGTGCAGCTCAATCCACTCCGCGGAACCCCTGAGGGCCAACCAGACGAGGGCTGCGCCCACGAGGCCGGCCACCACGGCTACCACCTGCTGCGCCACGCCGCTCACGAAGATCGCCCCTCCCACGCCCCCCGCCAGCGCCGCGAGGGCCCCTAGGTTGGCCAGCACCCGCAGGTACTTGGTGATGGTGAAGAGGGCACGGTAAGGCATCGTAAATCCTCCACCCTTAAGAGATCCCCCAGGGGCGCAGTGGCCTGCGCCCGCGGCCAGCTCACCTCTGGTACCAGAGGCGGTAGATGCGCCCGCCGAAATCGTCCGAGAGCAAGAGGCTCCCGTCGGGAGCCACCACCAGGTCCACGGGCCTGCCCCACGCGCTCCGCCCCCGCAGCCAGCCCACCGCGAAGTCTACCACCTCCCCCGTGGGCTTCCCCTCGCGGAAGGGAACCCGCACCACCTTGTAGCCCGTCGGCACCCTCCGGTTCCAGGACCCGTGGAAGGCCACGAAGAGGTCCCCCCGGTGCTCGGCCGGGAACTGGCGGCCCGTGTAGAAGACAAGCCCCAGGGGCGCCGAGTGGGCCTGGAGGGCGACGGTGGGGGGAAGGGTCTTGGGGCAGAGGGCGGGGTCGCCGTAGTCGGGGTCGGGGATGCGGTCCCCGTTGCAGTGGGGCCAGCCGTAGTGGCCCCCGCGCACCACGCGGTAGAGGGCGTCGGGGGGGAAATCGTCCCCCAGCCAGTCGCGCCCGTTGTTGGTGGCCCAGAGCTCCCCCGTCTCGGGGTGCCAGCGGAAGCCGACGGCGTTCCGGATCCCCCGGGCATAGACCCCCTCTCCTGTGCCGTCCGCGTTGTAGCGCACGATGGCTGCGCGGCGGGGGTCGCGCTCGATGCATACATTACAGGAGGAGCCGACCGAGAGGTAGAGCTTGCCGTCGGGGCCGAAACCGATGGTCCGGGTCCAGTGGCCCCCGGTGGGGATGCCCCGGATGATCACCTCCCCCGGGCCGTCGGCACGGAGGTCGCCGTTCCCGTCGCGCATCTTTCGGACCTTGTCCGTCTCGGCGACGTAGAGGTAGCCCCCGTGGAAGGCGAGGCCGTGGGGGAGGTTCAAACCCTCGGCGAAGACCACCACCCGGTCCGCCCGCCCGTCGCCGTCGCGGTCGGGGAGAACGGCCACGCGGCCCGCGCGCGGGAGGGACACATAGAGCTCCCCCCCCGGGCTCACCGCCATGAAGCGGGGCCGGGGGAGACCCTCTGCGAAGAGACCGATCCGGAAGCCGGGCGGGAGGCGAACCTCCCCCTCACTCGGGAACACCCAGGGGGCGCAGGCGAGGAGCAGGAGGAGGGAAAAGAGGCATGCCCCCGCCAGCCCGCGCAGAGGACGATGCCGCCCCCGGACGGTAGCGCCTGGCAAACCAGCCTCCTCAGAAGTAAGGGTGCTCGGGCCCGATGGGCGGCTTCCACTCGCAGGCCGGGTCGAAGGGGCCCTTCCCCCGCACCCGGGCGTAGGCGATGCGCTTGAGGCCCTTGGGCGCCCCCTCGGTGAGCACCTTTTTGAGCCAGTCCATCACAAAGGGGTGGCAGTCAAGTCCGCCCAGGTTCTTGATCGTCCAGAGGGGGTGGAACTGGTTCTCGAACACCCAGAGCTCCCTCGGCCCGCGGACCTCCTCGAACACGCGGAAGGCGTCCTCCAGGGGGCACAGAGGGTCAAACTCTCCCGTGACCAGGAGGACGGGGCAGCTCACCTTCTCCGCCTGGCCGTCCAGGGTCATCTTCTCCGCGATGCGGTCGAACTCGGCCTCCTCCCGGGCGCCCGCCATGTACATGAACATCTGCTTGAAGCGGGGGGAGGACTGGGTGAAGATGGTGTTGTTGGGGTACCAGCATGCCACCGCCGAGCCCACCGCCGCCACGCGCTGGTCACGGGCTGCGATCCGCATGGACCAGTAGGAGCCCATGCTGATCCCATAGATGCCGATACGATCGGGGTCCACCTCGGGCCGCTCCCGCAGGGCGGAGATCACCGCCTGGCCCGCTCGCTCGTAGTTGTCCCCCACCGCCCGGATCTTCCGCATGTTGCTCATCCCCTGCCCCGGCCCGTCCATGGAGAGGCAGTGGAGCCCCCGCTCCAGGCAGACGTTCTTCACCACATTGGGGAAGACCTCCTTGGTCTGGTCCATGCCGGGGACGTAGAGCACGCAGGGGGCCTTCCGCCGGTCGGGGAGGAGGTGGAGGAGGCAGGAGATGCTCTTCCCCTCAAAAGGCACCTCGACTCGCTCGATGGGATAGGGGGCGCAGGCGATGAGCCGGTCGTACACCTCGCAGAGCTTGCCGTGGAGCTCGACCTTCCGGGGGTGGTCGTCGTAGTAGATGGGGTGCTGAGCCATCCGGTAGGCCTCGACGGCTTTGGCGTAAGCCTCGAGCGCCGTCTCCCTGGCGCCCATGGACTCCGCCTGGCGGCCGATGGCCTCGAGCTGGGCCCCCCCTTCCTGCCAGAGCTTCGGGATCATCCGGTAGTTGGCCGCCCCGGGGGGGATCTCCCGCTCGTCGCGCTCGAAGTTCTG
>JBHIBR010000321.1:0-2758 GCA_046759145.1 Nitrospinota bacterium
CGGTGGCGGAGGCGCTGGTGCGCCACCGGGCGGTTTACTTCGCGGCGGTGGGGGGTCTCGGGGCGCTCCTGGCGAGGCGCATCCGGCGGGCGGAGCCCGTGGCCTACGAGGACCTGGGCCCCGAGGCGTTGGTGCTCCTGGAGGTGGAGGACTTCCCCGCCGTGGTGGCCAACGGTATCCACGGGGGAGACCTATTCCGCGATGGGCCCCGGGCCTACGCCCGGTGAGGAGAATAGAGGGGCGATACATGCCCTTGACAGGGATGGGGGCCCGCTGTAAGAGGGTGCGGGCCACCTTCGGATTGCGGCGGAGACCCGGGCCCGCAGGCAGGATTGCCCCGTTTTTCTGACGGAAATGAACGAGACCCTCAGGCATGACGTGCTCATCGTCGGAGCGGGCGCGGCGGGTGTGCGGGCGGCCATCGCTGCCGCAGAGGCATCCGAGCAGCTCTCCGTCGGGGTCCTTTCAAAGGTATATCCCATGCGGAGCCACACGGTGTCGGCCGAGGGTGGGACCGCCGCTGTCCTGCGGGAGGATGACAGCCTCGACCTCCACGCCAAGGACACCATCTTGGGGAGCGACTTCCTGGCAGACCAGGATGCCGTGGAGGCCTTTGTGAGGGAGGCGCCTCAGGAGGTGATCCGGCTCGAGCACTGGGGCTGCCCATGGAGCCGCGACCCGGATGGCCGGGTCAGCGTCCGGCCCTTCGGCGGCATGAGTCTGAATCGCACGCTCTTCGCCGCCGATAAGACGGGCTTCCACATGCTTCACGCCCTTTTCCAGACCTCCCTCAAATATGAGCAGATCGCCTACTACGACGAGTGGTTTGTGAGCTCGCTGCTGGTGGAGGAAGGAAAGGCCTGCGGCGTGGCAGCTATCAACCTGCACGATGGGCAGGTGCGTCCCATTTCGGCGAAGGCGGTCATTATCTGCACCGGCGGCGCGGGCCGGATCTTCCCCTTCACAACGAACGGATGGATCAAGACAGGCGACGGCATGGCGATGGCCTACCGCGCGGGCGTTGCCCTGAAGGACATGGAGTTCGTCCAGTACCACCCGACGGGGCTTCCGGGGACAGGCATCCTCATCACGGAGGCGTCCCGGGGGGAGGGAGGGTGGCTGAAAAATAAGGATGGGTACCGCTATCTGCAAGACTACGGGCTTGGTCCCGCCACAGACACCCCGGTGAGACGCAAGATGGAGCTCGGCCCGCGCGACATCCTCTCTCGGGCCCACATTAAGGAATTCGAGGCGGGGAGGACCTTCGAGGGCCCCTACGGCCACTATGTACATCTTGACCTGAGACACCTGGGCGAGGAGGTGATCGACGAGAAATTGCCTTTCGTGCGGGAGCTGGTGCGAAACTATGTGGGGATTGACCCGGTCTACGAGCCCATCCCGGTCCGGCCGGTGGTGCACTACATGATGGGCGGGATTGACACCGATGCCTTGGGCAGGACCTCCCTTGAGGGGCTCTACGCGGCTGGAGAGGCGGCCTGCGTTTCGATCAACGGCGCGAACCGGCTCGGCTCTAACTCCCTGACGGAGTGCCTGGTCTTTGGGGCCCGGGCCGGCCGCGAGGCGGCCCGATATGCCCTGGGGGCTTCGGCGCCAGCGCCAAACCCCTTGGCCCAGCTGGCCCGCGATGAAGAGAGGCGCATTGAGGACCGATTCCTCAAGAAGGTCGGCGGCAGGGAGCGCATCTCCACGATCCGGGAGGAGATGCATCGGGCGATGGAGAAAGGGGCGGGCATCTTCCGCGACGGGAAGGAGCTCCAGGAGACCTGCGCGACCCTGAGGAGGCTTCGCGCGCGCTTTGGGGACATCGCCCTCACGGCTCAGGACCGGGTCTTCAACACTGAGCTCACGGCCGCCTTGGAGCTGGATTTCATGCTGGATGTGGCAGAGACCGTCGCTCACTCGGCACTTCGGCGTCAGGAGTCGCGGGGCTCCCACACGCGCACCGACTTCCCCAGGCGGGACGATGAGGATTTCCTCAAGCACTCGCTGGCCTACTCCACCCCCGACGGGCCCAGGGTCACAGACTCCCTCGTGACCATCACCCGCTGGCCCCCTGAGGAGCGCAAGTACTGAGGGAAGGAGAGAGGGTGCCCGAGCGAACTGTCACCCTGGAGGTCACCCGCTACCGCCCGGAGCACGAAAGGTCCCCGAGCGTTCAGCTCTACTCGGTCCCCTATCGTGAGGATTGGGTGATCCTGGACGCCTTGAACCACATCAAGGACGGGGTGGACGGGACCCTTTCCTTTCGGTGGTCATGCCGCATGGGGGTGTGCGGCAGCTGTGGCATGATGGTCAATGGTGTCCCGAAGCTGACCTGCGCCGCCTTCCTGCGCGATTACTATCCCAAGGCGATCCGGGTGGAGCCTCTGACGAATTTCCCCATCGTCCGGGATCTGGTCATCGATATGAGTGCCTTCATGGAGAAGCTTCGCCGCATCAAGCCCTGGATCATCCGGGAGACGGAGAAGCCCCTCTCGGAAGGAGAGTACCTGCAGACGCCGGAGGAGCATGAGGCCTACAAGCCCTTCAGTATGTGTATCAACTGTGTGCTCTGCTATGCAGCATGCCCCGTTTACGGCCTGGAACCAACATTCCTGGGTCCCGCCGCTATCGCCCTGGCCCACCGTTACAATCTCGACTCTCGGGATGAGGGAAGCAAGGTGCGCCAACCCATTATTGCAAGCCATGACGGGATCTGGGAATGCACCTTCGTCGGGGAGTGCTCTGAGGTCTGCCC
>JBHIBR010000322.1:0-2751 GCA_046759145.1 Nitrospinota bacterium
GACCTCCTCCTCCCGCTCATCCGCTTCATGGAGGAGCTCTCGGGGCACGGGTACACGGCCCTCCGGACGGGGGGCCTCGCCGGGCCGCGGGATGTCTCCCTCCAGGTGATCGCCGACCACAGCCGCGCCATCTGCTTCCTCGTGGCGGACGGCGTGCTCCCCTCCAACGAGGGCCGGGGCTATGTGCTGCGGCGGATCGCGCGCCGCGCCATGCGCCACGGGCGGATGCTGGGGGTGGAGGAACCCTTCCTCTACAAGGCGGCGGGCGTGGTGGCCGACATGGTGGCCGGCGCCTACCCCGAGTTGCGGCACTCCCTCAACTACATCGCCCGGGTGATCCTCAACGAAGAGGAGCGCTTCGCCCACACCCTCTCCCAGGCCCAGCCCCGGATGGACGAGCTCTGCGAGCGGGCCAAGGAGGGGGGGGAGATGGTCCTCCCGGGCGAGGAGGTCTTCACCCTCTATGACACCTATGGCTATCCCTGGGACCTGGCCCTCGAGACGGCCAGCTACCATGGCCTCGCCATCGACGAGGCGAGCTTCCAGGCCGCCCTGGAGGGCCAGCGCCAGCGGGCCCGCGCCCACTGGAAGGGCTCGGGCGAGGAGGGCGTCCCGGCCATCTACCGGCAGGTGCTGGAGGAGGCGCGGGCAGGGCGCCCGGAGCAGAAGCCCTTCCTCGGCTACGAGGCCACCCGGGCGGAGGGCCGGGTGGTGGCCCTCCTGCGAGAGGGGAGGAAGGTGGACCGGGCCGGCGCGGGGAGGAGGTGGAGGTGGTCCTCGACCGCACCCCCTTCTACGGCGAGGCGGGCGGCCAGGTGGGGGACACGGGAAAGCTCCTCGGGGAGGGCCTGGCCGCCGAGGTCTTGGACACGGAGAAGCCTCTCCCCGAGCTCTACGTCCACCGCTGCCGGGTGATCGAGGGGGAGCTGCGGCCGGGCATTGAGGTGAGTGCCCGGGTGGAGGAGGAGCGGCGCGACGCCATCCGGCTCAACCACACTGCCACGCACCTCCTCCAGTACGCCCTCCGCCAGGTGCTCGGCGACCACGTGAAGCAGGCAGGCTCCCTCGTCGCCCCCGACCGGTTGCGCTTCGACTTCACCCACTTCGCGCCCATGACCCCGCGGGAGAGGGAGCGGGTGGAGGACTTGGTGAACCGCCGCATCCGGGAGAATGCCCCCGTGCGGACCGAGGGGATGCCCCTGGAGGAAGCCCTCGAGCGGGGCGCCACCGCCCTCTTCGGGGAGCGCTACGGCGAGGTGGTCCGGGTGGTGTCGGTGGGGGATTACAGCCAGGAGCTCTGCGGGGGGACCCACGCGCGGGCGGCGGGTGACATCGGCCTCTTCCGCCTGGTCCACGAGGGCGGGGTGGCGGCAGGGGTGCGCCGGGTGGAGGCCCTCACGGGCGAGGGCGCCCTGGCCCACGCGCGGCGTGAGGGGTCGGTGCTGCGCGAGGTGGGAGAGCTCACCAAGGCCCCCTCCTTCCAGGAGGCAGAGCGGGTGCGCCGGCTGCTCGAGCAGGTCAAATCCCTCGAGCGCGCGGTGCGCGAGCTCAAGGGGCGCCTCGCCCGGGGGGAGAGCCGGGAGGCGGCTTACAAGGTCCAGCGGGTGGGGGACCTGGTGGTGGTGGTCGACGACCTCCGCCGGGACCTGGGGATCGAGCAGCTCCGCGAGCGGGCGGAGTTCCTGATGCAAAAGGAGAAGTCCGCGGTCAGCTTCGTGGCGTCGGTCTCGGGAGGGAAGGTGGATTTTGTCGCCAGCGTCGCGCCCGAGGTCACAGGCCGCATCCACGCGGGCCGCCTGGTCAAGGAGGTAGCGGCCATCGTCGGAGGCAGCGGCGGGGGGCGGGCCGACTTCGCCCAGGGCGGCGGGCGCGATGTGAAGAAAGCCGGCGCGGCCGTCAACTCCGTCTACGAAATCATCCAACGTGCAATCGGCGACGGCGCCTGAGGGGAGACCCGCCCTGGAGGCGGCGGCGGCGCCGGAGGGTGGCTTCGACATCCTCCGGCTCGGCGCGGTGACGGCGGGCCACGTGGCGAATGACGCCTACATGGGGTTCCTCTACCCCCTCCTCCCCCTGCTGGTCGAAAAGCACGGCCTCTCCCTGGCCCTCACAGGCCTCCTCATCAGCTCCTTCAACGCCACAGGGTCCCTGTCCCAGCCGCTCTTCGGCTTTTATGCCGATAAGGTCCGACGGCGCAGCTTCGTGGTAGCGGGGCCCGTGGTGACCGGCCTCTTTGTGAGCGGCGCGGGCCTCGCCCCCAGCTACGCCGTCCTCCTCCTCCTCATGGTCCTGGGGGGCCTCGGGTCGGGCTGCTTCCATCCGGCCGGGATCACCATGGCGGGCCTCTGCTCGGGGAGGCGCCGGGGTCTCGGCCTTGCCGTCTTCGTGGCGGGGGGAAGGGTGGGGGTGGCGATGGGCTCGGCCCTCGCCACCTTTCTGGCCGCCCGTTGGGGGTTGGAGGGTTCGGCCTGGGCGGTGCTCGTTGCCCTTGCCGCCGGCCTTCTCTTGTGGGCGGCCAGCCCCCCCCTGGGGCCCCCTCCTCCGGCCGAGGGGCGCCACCTGCGCGGGGCGCTCGCAAACCTGGGCAGGGCCCGGTGGCCCCTCTTCCTGCTGTGTTCAATCTCGGTCCTGCGGGCCACGGTGGCGGTGGGCATGGGGGCTTTCCTGCCCCTGTACTTCGTCGAGAGGGGGGCCTCGCTCGCGGTGGCAGGGGCCTCGGTGAGCGTGTTCCTCTTTTCGGGGGCGCTGGGG
>JBHIBR010000323.1:0-2733 GCA_046759145.1 Nitrospinota bacterium
GCTCGTTCGAGAGCTCGGCGCGGGGGCTCGGGGCGGCATGGTCGAGGAAGACCACGGCCCGGGGGGGCGTTTTGCAAAACTCCATCTCGATCCCCTGGAGCTGGCGCACCGCCAGCGGCCCCGTCCCGTCTTGGAGGTAGGCCAAGTCCACCTCCACCAGGGCGATCTCCCCCGCCCTCGCGTTGCACCCCGCCGCTTGGCCGATGATCTTCTCCGCCAGAGTGAGTCCCATCACCGCACTCCATCCTACCCCGGGCAGGAGCGAGAACGCGCGCCTGCGCCCGGGGCGGGAAGCAGAGCGCTGTGCTCACCGAACAGCGTTGGCCCCGCAGAGAGGAAGGAAGCCTGAAGGGCGAATATGACACCCAGCGGCACGCCAAGACGAAGGAGAGCCATCCTCACCCTCCACAGCCTTGCAAGCTGGCCCGGGCCCCAACCTACGCCCATCTCCCCAGTCTTTTATAACCGATTTCGGACCTTTTTGTCAACGATTGGGCCGCCGGCCACCCTTCCGGTCGAATAGACCAAACCAACCTATGGGCCGCCCCCGGGGGTGTCAACCATCGGCCCCAGGCGAATGTGCTGCTAATATGTTGAACCTAAGAGCATGGGCAGGCGCCCCCGCGAAGGCGCAGGAGGCACCCAGCGCAAATGGCAAACCCCCGGACGAGGGCGGCGCGCCGCAGGCGGCTCGGCCAACACTTTCTGCGGGACCGGAGGGTCATGGAGAAGATCCTGGCCGCGGCCCAGCTCTCTCCCGAGGACCGGGTGTTTGAGGTGGGAGCCGGCCAGGGGGCGCTCACCCGGGAGCTGGCCGCGCGGGCGCGTGCGGTGGTGGCCCTCGAGGTGGACCGCAAACTCGCCGAGGGGCTCGCCCCCCTGGTGGGGGAGTTCCCTAACATTCGGCTCCTCTGCTGCGACGCGCGGCGGTTTGACCTCTCGCAGCTCCCCTCCCCCCCTCCCTGGAAACTCGTTGCCAACCTCCCCTACCGGGGGGGAGCCCAGATACTGCTCCGGTGCTTGGACCGCCCTGGCCTCTTCTCGCGCCTGGTGGTCACGCTCCAGCGGGAAGTGGCCGAGCGCCTCTGCGCGGCTCCGGGTGAGAAGGCCTACGGTTCCCTCTCCCTCCACGCCCAGTACCGCGCCCGGATCCAGGTGGTCGCCCACGTCCCCCCGGGCGCCTTCCAGCCGCCGCCCGAGGTCGACTCCTCCATCGTCCTCCTCCTGCCCCGCGCGCGTCCCCCCGTGGAGGTGGAAGACGAGGGGCTCTTCTTCTCCCTCCTCCGGAGCTCGTTCGCCCATCGGAGGAAGACCCTCCTCAACAACCTGAAGGCGCTTCGCAACGCGCCCTTTGAGGCGGTGAGCTGGGAGGAGGTGCTGGAAGCGAGCGGGATCGACGGGAGCTTGCGGGGCGAGGCGCTCTCCCTCGCGGATTTCGCCCGCCTCGCCGCCACCCTCTCCCGAAGGCGAGGCTGAGGGAGGCCCATGGCGGCGGGGGACGTCCTCTTCTACCGGGCGGGTGCGGTGGGGGATACGCTCCTCAGCCTCTTCGCCCTCCGAGCCCTCCGGCGGCGCTTTCCCACCGCGCGCCTCCTCATGGGCGGCTACCCCGAGAGGGTCCTCTGCTTGCAGGACGCGGGGGAGGTGGACGCAGCCCTAAACGCGGGGGGGGAGCCCCTGCGCCACCTCCACCACAGGCGGCGCGATGAGGAAGGGGGGGAAGCTCTGCTGAGCCTCCTGCGAGGGCTCGCCGCGGCGGTCTTCTTCGGGGCCGACCGGGAGGGGACCATAAGAGAGTGGGTGGAAGGGGCCGGGCTGGCGAAGGCGGTCCTCGCCTCCCACCTTCCCGACCCCGAGGACGGGGTGCACGTGGCGGATTACATGGTCCGTGCCCTTCGGCCCCTTGGGATCGGGCCCGAGGTGGACCCCTCTCCCCTCCGGCCCTCGCCTGCATCCCGAAGGGAGGCGGAAAACCTCCTAAGGAAGCTCGGCCACGGGGCGGAGCGTCCCCTCCTCGCCCTCCACCCGGGGAGCGGGAGCGCGCGGAAGGTCTTCCCCCCTCCCCTCCTCGCGCCCGCGGCCAGATGGGCGGAAGAGGAGCTCGGGGCCCGCCTCCTCCTCATCACAGGCCCCGCTGATGAGTCCCCCCGAGGGGATTTCCTCCGCTCCTGGCGGGGAAAACCCCCCATCGAGGCTCGGGGCCTAAGCCTCCCCGTCCTGGCCTCTTTGCTGCTGCGCGCTCGGGCCTACGTGGGGAACGACTCGGGCCCGACGCACCTCGCCGCCTTGGCGGGGACCCCCACCGTCGCCCTCTTCGGGCCCTCCTCGAGGCCGAAGCTCTGGAGGCCAAGGGGAAGACGCGCGGCGGTGCTCGCGTGGGAGGAGGCGGCTGGGGGAGGCTTGGGGGATGCCCTGAGGACTTTCTGGGAAGAAACTTCCGGGAGCGCCTCTTCCGACGGCGCCTGAGGGCGCGGCGGCCTCACTCCAGCAGGCGGAACAGGCGGCGCCAGCGGAGGGTGGTGTTCTGGGAATCCCAGGACCAGTAGATGAGGAACGCCTTCCCGCGGATCTTCCCCTCCTTCAGGAACCCCCAGGCGCGACTGTCCAGGGAGTTGTCGCGGTTGTCCCCCATGACGAAGACGTGGCCGGGGGGGACGCGCCCTGGCCCCCAGCGCTCCCGCGTGGCGAACATCCCTTGCTCGCCGAGCCGGTTGTAGATGGCGTAGGGCTCCC
>JBHIBR010000324.1:0-2729 GCA_046759145.1 Nitrospinota bacterium
GTGTTCAATCTCCAGCGCTTGGGCCTGCTGCTGGGGGCCCTGGGCGAGGGGCGGGGGGAGCTCCTCGGCGAGGCCATGGCGGATCGCATCCACCAGCCCGCCCGCCGGCCCCTGGTGGGCCCGATGGAGGAGGTGTTCGAGGCGGCCCGGGCCGCGGGTGCCCTCGGGGTGTGCCTGAGCGGGGCGGGGCCGAGCGTGCTTGCCATCGTCGAGGAGGGCGCGCCATCCGTCGCCGAGGCCATGCGCCGGGCATACGAGGATCGGGACATCGCCTGCCGCACCCACATCCTCCAGGCGGACCACCGGGGCGCCCACCTCCTCTGATGGGCCTCCCCCCGGGGGCTGCCCCCCCTAGCGCGGCCCAACCAGCTCGATGAGGCCCCCAGCCCGGGTCGCACCCCGCTCCCGTTGACAACCGGCCGACGGCGGTTACCATGGGGGCGGTTTTTCTCCCGCGCATCCCCCGACCGGGGGGAAGGGGGTTCCGGTGGCCGGATTGATGGAGGCCCGCATCGCACGGGCGGGCCTGGCGGACATCGGCGAAAAGGTGCTCGCGGGCGAGCGGCTCTCCTTCGAGGAGGGCGTGCGCCTCTTCCGCGCGAGGGACGTCCTCTCCGTGGGCTACCTGGCGAACCTCATCCGGGAGCGTCGCCACGGGGAGGTCGCCTACTACAACGTCAACAGCCACATCAACTACGCCAACGTCTGCGTGCTGTGGAAGGCCTGCAAGTTCTGCGCGTTCGGAAAACGCGAAGGCCAGCAGGATGCTTACACCTACTCCCTCGAACAGATCTTCGAGATGACCCGCGAGCTCGGCCGGGGGCGGACGGAGTTCCACATCGTGGGGGGGCTCCACCCCGAGCTTCCCTTCCAGTACTACCTGGACATGCTCCGGGGCATCAAGGCCATCCACCCCCACCTCCACCTGAAGGCGTTCACCGCGACCGAGGTCGAGTACCTGGCGAAGCACGTCGCGCGCGTGAGCGTCGCGGAAACCCTCCAGGCCCTCCGGGAGGCGGGCCTCGACAGCTTGCCCGGGGGCGGGGCGGAGATCTTCGCCAAGCGCGCCCGGGACATCATCTGCAAGGGCAAACAGTCCGCCGAGAGCTGGCTTGAGGTCCACCGCATCGCCCACCGCATGGGCCTGCGCAGCACGGCCACCATGCTCTACGGCCACGTGGAGATGGACGGGGAGCGGGTGGACCACATGCTGCGCCTGCGCGCCCTGCAGGACGAGACGGGGGGGTTCACCGCCTTCATCCCCCTCGCCTTCCACCCGGCCAACACCCAGATGGGGGCCCTGCCCGCCCCGACCGGCATGCTGGACCTGCGCTGTCTGGCGGTGGGCCGGCTCCTTCTGGACAATTTCGAGCACATCAAGGCCTACTGGGTCATGCTGGGCGTGGAGGTGGCCCAACTGAGCCTCTGCTTCGGAGTGGACGACATCGACGGCACCGTGGTGCAGGAGAAGATCTACCACATGGCGGGAGCGCGGACGCCCCAGCAGCTCACGGTGGAAGAGCTCCAGTCCCTCATCCGGGAGGCAGGGCGCCTGCCGGTGGAGCGCGACACCCTCTACCGGAGGGTGGAGCGGGAGGAAGTGGCGTGGGCGCGGGCTTGAGGCTCGGCACGGTGCCCTTCCTCAACGCCGAGCCCCTCACCCGGGAGCTGGCCTCTCTCAACGGGAGCATCTCCCTCACCCTCGGCACTCCCGCCGAGCTCGCCCGGGCGCTGGAGGCGGGCGCGCTGGACGGCGCCCTGGTCAGCAGCTACGCCTACTTCACGGGCAGGGGCTACCGGCTGGTGCCCGGGGTCGGGATCGTGAGCCGCGGGCGGGTGGAGAGCATCCGCCTCTACCTGAAGAAGCCCCTGCCCGAAGTGCGCTCGGTGGCCCTGGATGCGGGTTCCCTCTCGGCGGCGCATCTGGCGCGGCTGCTGCTCGAGGGGCGCTGGGGGCTGCGCCCCCGCTGCCGGCCCCTGGAGCCCGGTGCGTCGGGGCGGGAAGTGCCGGAAGACGCCTTCCTCCTCATCGGGGACCCCGCCCTTTGCGAGCGGGGAGAGGGGCTTGAGGCCATCGACCTGGGGAGCGAGTGGGGCGCCTGGACGGGCCTCCCCTTTGTCTACGCCCTCTGGGTGTTCCGGGAGGGAGGGGAGGGAGTGGTCGAGGCGGCGCGCTCTCTGCTGGAGGCCAAGCGGCTCGGGGTGGCCCAGCTCCCCGAGATCGCCCGGGAGGGGGCGCTGCGGCTCGGGGTGGGGGAGGCCCTCTGCCGCGATTATCTGCTCAACTGCATCCATTACGACGTGGGGGAGGAGGAGGTGAAGGGCCTCCTGCGGTATTACGACCTCCTGGTGGAGGCGGGCCTCGCCCCCCCGGGGCGGGGCCTGCGCTTCATCGAGCTTTAGGGGGAATGGCCGTGGCCGACCGGCGCGCTTTCGAGCGGGCGCTGGAGAAGGGGGCGGCGGGCGAGCGGCTGGGGCCGGAGGAGGGCCTCGCTCTCTTCGAGGGGAAGGACCTGGTGGCGCTGGGGGCGGCGGCGGATGCGGCCCGCGAGCGGAAGCACCCGGAGGGCTACGCCACCTACGTCATCGACCGCAACATCAACTACACCAACGTCTGCGCCACCTACTGCACCTTCTGCGCCTTCTACCGGGCCCCGGGCCACGCCGAGGGATATGTGAACTCCCGGGAGGCGCTCGCCCAGAAGATCGCCGAGGTGCGCGCCATGGGG
>JBHIBR010000325.1:0-2719 GCA_046759145.1 Nitrospinota bacterium
CATCTGCAGGGGCCTCCCGAGCCAGCCTCTCGCCCAGCCGCAGGCGCACCTCGTAGACGTTGTGCCCGAAGATGCGGCTGTCGGGCCGGGCTAGGTAGATGTGCTCGAAGATGCACTGGGCCACCCGAGGGGCTCGCAGGGGTTGGTGGGAGCGCAAGCCATCCCCGTCGATGACCACCATCTCTCCCGGCTCCACCTCCCGCACGAAGCGCGCCTCGATGAGGTCCAGGGCGCAGGTCTCCGAGGCCAGCACCCAGGCGTCCCCCAGCCGGCCCACCACCAGGGGGCGGAAGCCGAAGGGGTCGCGCACGCCAAACAACTCCCGCTCGTTCAGGATGAGGAGGCTGTACGCCCCCTGGAGCGGGCGGAGGGCGTGCACCACCCGGTCGGCGAAGCGCCCCTCCCGGGATTGGGCGATGAGGTGGACGACGACCTCGGAGTCCATGTCGGAGCGGAAGAGGGCGCCCTGGGATTCGAGCTGCTGGCGGAGGGCGGGGGCGTTGGTGAGGTTTCCGTTGTGGCCGAGGGCGAGCGCCCCTTGGGCGTAGCTGCCCAGGATCGGTTGGGTGTTCTTGGGCAGGTTGGACCCGCTGGTGGAGTAACGGTTGTGGCCGATGGCGGCGGAGCCCCGCAAGCGCGCCAGGCGCTCCTCATTGAAGACGTCTGCCACCAGGCCCATGCCCACCTCGGCGTGGAGGCGCTCGCCGTCTGTGGAGACGATCCCCGCGCTCTCCTGCCCCCGGTGCTGGAGGGCGTAGAGGCCTAGATAGGCGAGCTTGGCCGCCTCTGGGTGGCCGTAGATGCCGAAGAGGCCGCACTGGTCGTGGAAGCGGTCCTCGTCCCTCATCCCATCAATTCCCCCAGGGCGCCCGCCCAGGCCGCCCGGAGCGCGCGGACCGGAACCTCGAGAAGCTTCCCCGAGCCGGCCCGCTCGATCCGGAGCAAACCCCCCGCCACCTCCCCGAGAAGGAGAAGTCGGACGCCCTCCTCGTAGGCCAGCTTCTCAACCCGCCTCCGATCTTTCGGCGGCAGGCTCACCAGGATCCGCGAGGGCGCCTCGCCGAAAAGGAGGAGGGCGTCAGAGTCTTCTTCCCCCTCGAGACGCACCCCCGCCCCCACCTCTCGGAAGGGAGCCAGGATGCAGCTCTCCGCCAGCGCCACCGCGATGCCCCCCTCCGAGCAATCGTGAGCCGAGTGGAGGAGACCCTCTGCCACCGCCCGGCGGCAGGCCCGCTGGACGGCCGCCTCGGCCGGGAGGTCGAGGGCGGGAGGGGGCCCCGCCTCCTCCCCGTGGAGCGCCCAGAGGTACTCGTGCGGGAGATCCTCCGAGACGTCCTCCCAAGGGGCAAGTAGGGCAATCAGGTCTCCCTCTCTCTGGAAGCCCGGCGTGGCGCGCCGGGCCGCATCCTCCAGCAGGCCAGCCACCCCCACGATGGGGGTGGGGTAGATGTCGGTCCCCTTTGTTTCATTATAGAAGCTCACGTTCCCGCTCACCACCGGGATCTCGAGCGCTCGACACGCGCGCGCGATGCCCTCCACCGCCTCGCGGAAATCCCACATGACAGACGGCCGCTCGGGGTTTCCGAAATTCAGGCAATCGGTGAGGGCCACCGGGGTGGCGCCCACGCAGCTCACGTTGCGGGCCGCCTCGGCCACCGCGAGGGCCGCCCCTGCGCGGGCGTCGGGGTGGCAGTAGCGGCCGTTTCCGTCCGTAGCGAGGGCGAGGCCCTTCCGGGTTTCCTTGACGCGGAGGACGGCCGCGTCCGCGCCCGGGCGCACCAGGGTGTTGGGGCGGACCCTGTGGGCGTACTGCTGGTAGATGGGCCGCCGGTCGCCGAGGTTGGGATGGCCGAGGAGGCGCAAGAGCGCGGCCCCCGGGTCCCCGGCTTCCGGCACCTCCCGGGGAGAGAGCCTCCGGGTCCTCCCCTCGGGCGGATGGGCCGGGCGGTCGTACCGGGGGGCATCCTCGACCAGGGGGGCGAGGGGGAGCTCGGCCACCGTCCTCTTCCCCTCGACCACCCGGAGGAGCTCCCCCTCGTTCACCTCCCCGACGACGACCGCCTCCAGATCCCACTTGGCGCACACCTCCCGCACCTCGGCCTCGCGCCCCCGGGGGGCCGCCAGGAGCATCCGCTCCTGAGACTCGGAGAGCATCACCTCGTAGGCCGTCATCCCCCCCTCCCGCCGGGGCACCCGGTCCAGGTGGAGGGTCGCCCCGCTTCCCGCCCGGGCGGCCATCTCGACGGAGGAGCTGGTGAGACCGGCCGCCCCCATGTCCTGAAGCGCGAGGACGAGGCCCCGCGCCACCAGCTCCAGGGTGGCTTCCAGGAGGAGCTTCTCCTTGAAGGGGTCTCCCACCTGGACGGCGGGCCGCTTGCTCTGGGCCTCCTCCCCGAAGCCCGCCGAGGCCATGGCCGCGCCGTGGATGCCGTCCCGGCCGGTGAGGGAGCCGAGGTAGATGAGGGGGTTTCCCGCCCCCTGGGCCCGGGCGCGCACGATGCGGTCCTCGCGCACGAGCCCCGCGCAGAGCACGTTCACGAGGATGTTTCCCTCGTAGCAGGGATGGAAAAGGAGTTCTCCCCCCACCGTGGGCACTCCCACGCAGTTGCCGTAGCCCGCGATCCCGGCCACCACTCCTCCCAAGAGGTAGCGGGTGCGGCGGCTCTCGGGCCGGCCGAAGCGCAGCGAGTCCAGCAGGGCGACGGGCCGGGCGCCCATG
>JBHIBR010000326.1:0-2698 GCA_046759145.1 Nitrospinota bacterium
TCCGTCCGCAGGGGCGGGGGCGTGGCGGAGATCCTCCGGCGTTTCCTCGTCCTGCTTGGGGACCTGGGCCTTGAGGTCCGCTGGGAGGTGATCGAGGGGCCTCCCCCCTTCTTCGAACTCACCAAGTCCATCCACAACGGCCTCCAGGGCCAGGAGGTCAGTATCCCCGACTCCATGTGGGAGCTCTACCGGGTCACCAACGAGGAGAACGCCCGGCGCCTCGACCTGGAGGCGGACTTCGTCATCGTCCACGACCCCCAACCCGCTCCCCTGGTCGAACACCGCCGGCCGGGGGGCATCTGGGTGTGGCGTTGCCACATTGACGCCTCCAGCCCGCAGCGGAACGTCTGGCGCGTCCTGCGCGACCACGTGACGCGCTACGACGCCGCCATCTTCAGCCTCTCCCAGTTCTATCACCGCCTCTCCACCCCCGCCTTCATCATCAATCCCGCCATCGACCCCCTGAGCGAGAAGAACTGTGCCATCGCCCCCCAAGAGGTGGACGCAATCACGGAGCGACTTGGGGTCCCGCGGGACAAGCCCCTCCTCCTCCAGGTATCCCGATTCGACCGGTTCAAGGACCCCCTGGGCGTCATCCAGGCCTACCAGCTCGTCAAGAAGCGTCTGGACTGCCGCCTGGTGCTGGCGGGCGGGACGGCGGCCGATGACCCCGAAGGGGAGGAGGTGCTGGCCCAGGTGCGGGAGGCGGCCCGGGGGGACCCGGACATCCACATCCTGCTCCTTCCCCCCACCGCCCACCGGGAGATCAACGCGCTCCAGCGGGCGGCCGACGTGGTGATCCAGAAGTCCACCCGGGAGGGCTTCGGTCTCACGGTGAGCGAGGCCATGTGGAAAGGCAAGCCCGTGGTGGCGGGCCATGCGGGGGGGCTCATCCTTCAGGTGGTATACGGACGGACGGGCTACACCGTCACCTCGGTGGAGGGGTGCGCCTACCGGATCCAGCTTCTGCTGAACCACCCCCGCCGCAGGCGCGAGCTGGGCTACTTCGCCCAGGAGCACGTGCGCGCCCGCTTCCTCGTCACCCGCCTGCTGGCTGACTACATGGCCCTGCTTCGGATGCTGGAGCAGAGGCGGAGGCGTCCGCGCGCAGTAGGTGGCCCGTGGCCAGGCCCGTCGCCTACGTCCTGAACGCGGGCGGGGCCATCCCGAGCAACTACGGCGCAGCCCTGCGGGGCTGGCGCTCGGCGGCCGGCCCGTGAGGCGCCCGCCGGAGCCCCTTTCCGGGGGGAGGCCCCCGTGCTCACCCTGAGCGAGAGGATGGCGGCCTTCGCCGAGGGCTTCCGCTACGAGGACATCCCCCCGGGCGCCCTCCGGATGGCCAAGACCGTGGTGCTGGACAGCCTCGGCTGCGCCCTGGGGGGCTTCGGCCAGGAGGACTGCCGCATCCTCCGCTCGTTCGCTACCGCCCAGGGGAGCGTCCCCGAGGGCACCCTCATCGGCTCGGGCGAGCGGGTGAGCGCGGTGGACGCCTCGCTGGTGAACAGCGTGCTCATCCGGGTGCTCGACTTCAATGACGTGTACTGGAAACAGGACCCGAGTCATCCGAGCGACCTGCTGGGCGGCGCCCTCGCCCTGGCAGAGCGGGAGGGCAAGGGGGGGCGGGAACTCCTGACCGCCCTGGTGCTGGGCTATGAGTTCGAGCTGCGCCTGTGCGAGGCCGCGCGTCCGGGCATCCGGGAGCTGGGCTGGCACCACGCCACCCTCACCTCGGTCGCCTCCCCCATCCTGGCCGGAAAACTCCTGGGCCTCACGGCAACCCAGATGGCCCACGCCATCGGCATCTCGGCCGTCCATGGGCCCACCCTGGGGGCGGCAACGGCCGGAGCCCTCAGCATGATGAAGAACACCGTGGACCCCCTGGCCGTCCAGCGGGGCGTGTGGGCGGCCCTCCTGGCCGGCAGGGGCTGCACGGGCCCCCTCGCCGTCCTGGAGGGTCCCGAGGGGCTCTTCGCCGAGGTGGGAGAGGGCTGGGACGCCGGGGCGCTGACCGAGGGCCTGGGGGAGGGCGGGGAGATGCGCATCGAGAAGGTCTCCCTCAAGGCGTTTGCGGCGGAGTACCTCACCCACTCGCCCATCACCGCCTTGCTCGCCCTGCGGGAGGCCCACGGCCTGAGGGCCGAGAATGTCCGGCGCATCACAGTGAAAACCTCCGCACGCGCCGCCCAGATCCTGGGTGACCCGGCCAAGTACGAGCCCGCTACCAAGGAGACGGCCGACCACAGTCTGCCCTACTGCATGGCGGCCGCCCTGGTGGATGGGGAGGTGACGCCGGCCCAGTTCGCAGAGACCAGGCTCTGGGACCCGCGCATCCGGGCCCTGCTCCCCAAGGTCAAGGTGGAGGTGGCCCCGGAGATGGAGGCGCTCACACCCGAGAACCAGCCCGCCCTCGTCGAGGTGGAGACAACCTCCGGAGAGGTCTTCTCGCGGGAGGTCCGCTACGCTAGGGGTGACCCCCGGGACCCGATGAGCGAGGAAGAGGTGGAGGCCAAGTTCCGCGCCCTCGCCTCGGAGGTCCTCTCGGCGGAGAGGCAGGATGAGCTCCTCGCCTCCGCCCGGAGGCTCGAGGAGGTGGAGAGAATCGGGGACCTGGTGGCCCTCACCGTGGCGGAGCAAGGGTAGAGGGGGCGGAGAAAGGCGATGGGTCGGGTGGTGGTGAAATCTTCCGAGTTCCTCCGGG
>JBHIBR010000327.1:0-2694 GCA_046759145.1 Nitrospinota bacterium
CAGTTACCAGAGCTCAGCCCGGATGAACAACCTATTTAGATTTCACAGCTAGGCCTCGCCGGGGGCGGCGCCGGGGGGAGGGGCTGGCCAGCGATGGAGATGGAAGTGCGGGAACTTGCCCCGCTCCGCGGCTTCGGTTTCCGGCTCGAGAGCGAGGCGAGCCCCGAGCGAATCGGCCAGCAGTGGGGGAGGCTGCTGCTCGCGGCCGAGCGGGCCGGGAGGAGATGGGCGGGCCGCCGCATCGGGCTGCGCCATGTGGCGAAGGGCGAAGGGAGCGGCCGGCCCGAGCGCTACGAGGGGCTCCTCCTGCTAGAGGGTGAGGAGAAACTCGAGGGCTTTGAGCCGCTCTCTTTCGCGGGTGGGCTTTACGCCCTCTTCCCCTTCCGGGGCGCCTACCACAGGCTGGAGGAGGGTTTCGAGCGAATCCTCCGGGAAGGCCGGCTCCCGGCAGGCCTTCGCCCCGGCGAGGGCCCCTGGGTGGAGCACTACCTGGGCGACCCGCGGGAGGTGCCGGAGGGGGAACTCCGGGTGGAGCTCGGGATACCCGTGGAGAGGGCCTGAGGGGATTTCCCCTCAGCCGAGGTCTGCCTTCTCGACGCGGACTACCTCGAAGAGGCGCCTCCCGCCCGGGAGGGTCACCTCCACTTCCTCTCCCTCTTCCTTCTTCAAGAGGCCCCGGGCCAGGGGGGCTTTGTAGGAGATGATGCCGCGCCCGAGGTCCGCCTCCTCCTCGCCCAAGATGGTGTAGGTGAACTCTTCGCCGCGCTCCACGTCGTAGAGGGTCACGCGGGTGCCGATGGTGACGCGGTCGCTGTTTACGGGAACCTCTTCGATGAGGGCGGCGTCCTGGACCTTCTGGAGGATCTCGGCCAGCTCGTGCTTGAGCTTGCCCTGGACCTCCAGGGCCGCGTCCCACTCGGCGTTTTCGCGAAAATCCTTGTAGCCCGCCGCTCGGGCGAGTTCGCGGGCCACATCGCCCTTGAGCTGCCGCTGCAGCGCCGTCACCCGCTCCTTGAGCCGCTCGAGCGATCTGCGGGTGAGATAGTAGTTGCCCATCGGTCTCCTGCCTGCGGGCCCCCGCCCGCACCGGCTATTCTACCAACCCTCCCCCAACCGCCGAAGAGCCTGCAGGCATCGCCCCCGAGCCAGAGGTCCTTGACCTCCTCCGACTTGCGGTCGCATCTCCCCCCTGGCTGGGGCCCCCAGAAGGGGCCTACGGGAGAAAAAACCCCCGCCCGGTGCGGGGGGCACGCGACGGCAAGGGACCCCGGCAGAAACCCCCTCAACCGCGCCCCGCCGCGGCGGCCACCCGGGCCGGGGCCTCGGGCTTGGGAGGTGGCTCCTTGGCGCGGGCGGGCCGCGGCACCACCTTCCAGAAGAGGGGGAGGAACTCCTCCCAACGGTCCAGGATGGCCCGCGCCCGGGGGCTATCGGTCCGCTCCAGGTGTCGGCGGATGAGGTCCTTGAGCGTCCTCGCGTCCTCGGGCGAGGCCGCGCGCTCGATGTCCACCAGCTCCGGGTTCACCTTCTCGGGGAAGTCGCCCGTCTCATCCAGGACGTAGGCAAGGCCGTTGGTCATCCCGGCGCCGAAATTGCGGCCCGTCGATCCCAGCACCACGACGAGCCCGCCCGTCATGTACTCGCAGCCGTGGTCGCCCACGCCCTCCACCACAGCCGTGGCGGCGCTGTTGCGGACAGCGAACCGCTCGCCCGCCCGGCCCGCCGCGAAGAGGTAACCACCCGTGGCGCCGTAGAGGACGGTGTTGCCCATGATGACGTTCTCGTGGGTCGTGAAATGCGCCCTCGCGGACGGGCGGAGGATGATCTCCCCCCCGTGGAGTCCTTTCCCCACGTAGTCGTTGGCCTCACCCTCGAGGGCCAGGGTGATGCCGCCTATGGAGAACGCCCCGAAACTCTGCCCCGCACTCCCGCTGAAGCGTAACCGGATAGTGCCCTCGGGAAGCCCCCGGTTGCCGTAGCGGCGGGCCACCTCCCCGGCGAGGCGCGTCCCCACCGAGCGGTGGACATTCCGGATGGAGTAGCGGAGCTCCACCCGCTCCCTGCGCTCGATGGCCGGGCGGGCGTCCTCGATGATCCGGAGGTCGAGAGGGACGTCGGGGCGGTCGTTTCGATCCTGTATCCGCCGCCGGGGGAGCTTCCCCTCGGGGTCCACCCGGGCGATGACCGCCGAGAGGTCGAGGGTCTGCGCCCTGGGCTGCTCATCCCGCCGGACCTGCTCCAGGAGTTCGGCGCGCCCGATGATATTGTCCAGGGAGCGGAAGCCCATGGAGGCCAGGATCTCCCGCACCTCCTGGGCGATGTTGCGGAAGAAATTCACCACCCCCTCGGGGGTGCCCGCGAACTTCGCCCTCAGGTCCTCTCGCTGGGTGGCCACTCCCACCGGGCAGGTGTTCAGGTGACATTGGCGTGCCATGACGCAGCCCGAGGCCACCAGGGGGGCGGTGCCGAAACCATACTCCTCCGCCCCCAGGAGGGCGGCCATCACCACATCCCGCCCTGTCTTCATGCCCCCGTCGGTGCGGAGGATCACCCGCCCCCGCAGGTCGTTCATCACCAGCACCTGTTGGGTCTCTGCGATGCCCACCTCCCAGGGGCTGCCGGCGTTCTTGATGCTCGAAAGGGGCGAGGCGCCCGTGCCCCCGTCGTGGCCGCTGATCAGGATGACGTCGGCGT
>JBHIBR010000328.1:0-2694 GCA_046759145.1 Nitrospinota bacterium
CGAGGGCCAGCAACCCCTCCACCACGACCCCGATGTGGGCCGCCTCGGTGTAGGTCGGGATGACCACCACCGTCGGCGGGCCAGTTGCCCCCCCGGCGGAGGGCATGCTGGCCCCCAGGGCGTTCAAGGAAGCGGGGCCGCTGGACATGGGGGGGGATCCATCATCCTCGCCGATGGGGAGGGCGTGCGCCGGCACACCCGCCAGGAGGAGGGAGCGCTGCCGGCTCAGACCTTCATGATCTTGGATCACCTTCACGCCCGCAGCCCGCATCTTCTCCAACTGGGCCTCCACATCGTCCACGTCCAGGCCGATGTGATGGAGGCCCAGGGGACGTCCCTCCACCCTCTCGGCCACCTTGTCCGTGGGCCGCACACCCCGGATGTAGATGCGAGACTCTCCCAGGCGAAGGCGCAGGTTGGGCGCCCCCTGGACGTTGTCCTTGCGCTCATAGAGCTCCGCCCCGAAGTGGGTGGAGAAGAACTTCGCCATGGCGTCCACGTCGCGGCTCATGAGGTGCACGTGATTGAGACCGGCCATGTGGGTGTCCTCCTCTCAGGGCGGGCGCGCAGTGAACGGATGATGCCTTTCGGACCCCCGGAGGATGACGGGGCTCCGAGGAAATGTCGTTTCCGGCCCAGCAGAGGCGACTCCCCCCCGGCGGCCCCCTCTCAGTCCAGCCTCGCCTTCTGGTTGCGCAGCCAGTGGTCGGCGAGGACGAGCGCCACCATGGCTTCCGCGATGGGCACCGCCCGGGTGCACACGCAGGGGTCGTGACGGCCCTCCACCCGTATGGTGGTGGGCTCGCCGGAGGTGGTGACCGTCTCCTGCTCGAGCAGGATGGAGGCGGTGGGCTTGATGGCGATGCGCGCCACGATGGGGGCGCCGGTCGAGATGCCTCCCAGGATGCCCCCCGCGTGGTTGGTGCGCACCCGCACCCGGCCCCCCTCCGCGCAGAAGGGGTCGTTGTGCTCGGAGCCGCGCATGCCGGCCGCCGCGAAGCCCGCCCCGATCTCCACCCCCTTGACCGCGTTGATGCTCATGAGCGCCTTGGCCAGGTCGGCGTCGAGCCTGTCGTAGATAGGCTCACCCAGCCCAGGGGGCACCCCCTCCGCCCGCACCTCGACGATCCCCCCGAGGGAATCGCCCGCCTTTCGCACCTCTAGGATGGCGGCCTCCATGTGGGCCGCAAGCTCCGGGTCGGGGCAGCGGGCGGGGTTTCGCTCCACCTCCGCCCGGTCCACCTCCTCCCCCTCCCAGACCAGGTCGCCCACGCGACGCACGAAGGCGTAAACCTCCACCCCCTCCCGGGCCAGTAGCTTTTTGGCGACCGCCCCCGCCGCCACGCGCGCCGCCGTCTCGCGGGCGCTGGAGCGCCCGCCCCCGCGGTGGTCCCGGCGGCCGTACTTCACCCAGTAGGTGTAGTCGGCGTGCCCGGGGCGGAACTTGTCCCGCAGGGGCTCGTACTTGGAGGGGTCGGCGCCCTTGTTGCGGATGAGGAGGGAGAGGGGCGCCCCAGCCGTCTTCCCCTCGAACACCCCCCCCAGGATCTCGACCCGATCCTCTTCCTGGCGCTGGGTGGTGACGCGGCTCTGGCCGGGCCGGCGCCGGTCGAGTTCGTGCTGGATGTCGGCCTCGGTTAAGGAGAGGCCTGCGGGACAGCCGTCCACCACCACCCCGATGGCGGGCCCGTGGGACTCCCCCCAGGTGGTGATGCGAAAGGCCACGCCGAAACTGTTCCCCGCCATCACACTCCCGAGCCTCCCCGCACCCCCCGGAGCGCCCTCCCGGCGAGTTGGAGGATGGCCTCCGCCGTGGCCCCGGGGGAGCGTCCCTCGCCCTCCACCACGAGCCGCGCGATGGACCGGTAGGTCGGAGCCCTCTCCTCCAGCAGCCGGGCGAGCGCCCCACGGGGGTCCTCCCCGGCGAGGAACGGGGGCATCCCCCCGACCTCGAGCCGGCGGTAGAGCTCCCCCTCGCTCACGCGCAGGTATATCACAAAGTGGGACCGGAGCCACCCCTCCGCCTCGGGGCAGCAGAAGGGCGTCCCTCCTCCCACGGCCAGCACCACTCCGTCCTCTCGGAGGGCAGACGCAAGCGCCCGGGCCTCGAGCCTTCGAAAACCCTCCTCTCCCCTCTCCCGGTAGATCTGCCGCACAGGGAGGCGCCTGCCCGTCTCCGCCGCAAAAAGGGCCTCCAGCCGGCCGTCCAGGTCCACGAAGGGGCGCCCCAAGAGAGCGGCCAGGCGTCGTCCCACCTCGCTCTTGCCGGATGCCTTGAAGCCGACGAGGACGACGTTCATGCGGGCTCCAGCGCGACCGCGCACCCCGAGGAACCAACTTCCCTTGAGCCCCCCTCGCTTGCGGGGGGATCCAAAAGAGTGGGGGATTCCCGCTCCGGCCCGGTGGCCGGCGCTGAAGAGGGACGGGCAAGGGGCCTTCGAGCGAGGTAGGCCTCCACCCGCCGGGCGGCTTCCTCCCGGAGCCCCTCCTCACCGAGCGCCTCGGCGTCGAGCCACTGGAGGTCCTTCATCCGGCGGAACCAGGTGAGCTGGCGCTTGGCGTAGCGGCGGTGGTCACGCTGCACGAGGCGAAGGGCCTCCTCCCGGGCGAGCTCCCCCCGGAGGTAGGCCATGACGTGGCGGTAGCCCAGCCCCTCCAGAGCCGGTGCGACCGCGCACCCCGGGAAACCAACTT
>JBHIBR010000329.1:0-2684 GCA_046759145.1 Nitrospinota bacterium
TGGCCCGGATGACATCTGCGACCGTAATCTCCTCAGGGCGGCGTGCCAACTGGTAACCACCCTTGGGCCCGCTGAAGGAGAGGACCAAGCCTTCACGGGCAAGCGTCTGCATGATCTTGGCCAGCAGCTCCGCCGGGATGTTGTACCGCTCTGCGATTTCCCTGGAATTGACGGGCCGATCACCCACGTGGGACAGAAAACCCAAGGCCATCAGCCCGTAATCCGTCTTCTTGCTCAGGCTAAACATAATCCCTTTTCTGGGGACCTCTTAAATCCGACCGGGCCCGTCTCCGACCCTTCTAGTCGTATATATAGCATCAGCCCCGCGGTAGTCAAGGCGGTTCTCTTGTTTTTTTTCAGATTTTCCAGGACCCCCAAACCCCTGCCCTTGCCCCATAGGACGCCATCCTGTGACCATATTGCACCCCAAGGATAGCTCTGTCAACGCTCTTCTCCCACCTCCCTATTGGGCGCAGGCCGGTATTGCCCACCCCCCTTTGCTTGCCCGCACAAAAAGTCGGGGGAGGAGCCCCCGCGGTGGAGAGAAGGGGGGGCCCCATCTCCGGAGCCCCTGGGGCGCGGCGGGTGACCTCTGGGAGCGGGCCCGGGGGTGGGATGGTTGCTGGTAGGCCTGGGTGTCCACGTCCACCTCCACCAGGCGCACGTGGGCATCCCCCTTGTGCTGCTCCACCCAGTCCGTGGTAACGGGGGTCCCGGGATGGGCGTACTCAGCCATAGCTTGTTTCCTCGAATGGAGAGATCAGGCGTTGATACACTACCAATCCTGTCGGATTGGTTTTTATCTATTAAAATTCGAGCTGTCAACTGCTATTCTGCCTCCCCGGGGCCGCGCAGCCGCCCAGGGAGGAGGTCTCAGGTCACCTCTTCTGCTAAACGAAGGAGAACGCCATGACCCATGTCCGCCTTCCTCTCAGCGCCTCCGCCCCGGGCTTTGACCTTCCGGGGGTGGACGGCAGAAGACACCGCTTGGAGGATTTCCAGGCCCAGCCCCTGCTGCTTGTGCTCTTCACCTGCAACCATTGCCCCTACGTCCAGGCCTACGAGGAGAGGATCGTCGCCCTCCACCGGGAGTTTGCCCCCCGGGGGGTGGCGCTGGTGTGCATCAACTCCAACGACGAGAAGCTCGTCCCCGAGGACAGCTTCGAGCACATGAAGGTGCGGGCCAGGGAGCGGGGTTTCGAGTTCCCCTACCTCCGCGATGCGAGCCAAGGGGTCGCCGAGGCCTTCGGGGCGGAGTGCACCCCGCAGGCCTTCCTCTTCGACGGGGGGCGGAAGCTCCGCTACGTGGGTCGTATCGACGACAACTGGCGGGAGCCCGACCGGGTGAGCCGCCGCGAGCTCCGCGACGCCCTCGATGCCCTCCTCGCCGGCAAGCCCGTCCCCGAGCCCGAGACCAACGCCATCGGCTGCACCATCAAGTGGCGCTGAGGGGAGGTGGTGCCGTCCAATCTTTCGGCTCGGACGGGGGAGGCTGGTCTCCAGGGGGCGATTGTTACCACGCAGTGCGGTGGCCAGCCCATGTGAGCGAGGGCAAAAATACCGCCGCCGTTATTTTCGAAAAATGCCATTTGCGTTAATATGAGCGAGAGATGAGACGCCTCCCTGAGAACCTTGTGATTCAGTTCTTCCTCCTGAGCTCCGTGATCCTGGCCGGCATCCCATGGATCCTCGCCGCCGCGCTCACGGCCGAAATCCGCCAATACGCCATCGATGCCCTCGTGGACGAAGCTGTATTGGCCGCCAAGGCGAGCCTCCTTCGCGACATCACGCCCGCCGACCTGAAAATTCCCATGAGAGGGGAGCGGTATTCCAGGTTCCACGAGTTTGTCCAGAGCTCCATCGTTTCTGGCCGGACGGCCCGGGTGAAGCTCTGGTCGGAGGGCGGCACCGTCATCTACTCCGACGACCCTGCGGGGGTAGGCGAGAAATTCCCCCTGAAGGGAAACCTCCTCAAAGCGCTCGGCGGGCAAAACTCGGCGGCGGAGATCGAGATTCCCGAAGACGCCGAAAACGTTCGGGGAAGGCATCCGGGCACCCTCATGGGGGTGTACATCCCCATCATCTTCCCGGCCGCCTCCGACCCGCGGGGCGTCTTTGAGATTCACCGGTACTACGGGCCCGCGGCGGAGCGGATCAAGGCTCTGGAGGGCTGGAACTTCGGAGCCATCGGCGGAGGGTTCTTGTTCCTCTACGGGAGCCTGGTCTTCATCGTCTGGCGCGGCTGGCGGAAGATCAAGGGCCAGGAGGAGGCCCTGCTCCAGAACGAGAGGGAATTGAAAAACCTCGCCTATTACGATTCCCTCACTGGCCTGCCCAACCGCCAGCTCTTCTACGATAGGCTGCGCCAGACAGTGGCGCTGGCAAGACGCCGCGGGTCGCAGGCGGCGGTCATGTTCCTCGATCTGGACGGATTCAAACGCGTCAACGACACTCTCGGTCACAACGCCGGGGACCTCTTGCTCCAATCCGTGGCCCAAAGGCTGAGCGGTTTACTTCGGCAGAGCGACACGATCGCCCGACAGGGCGGGGACGAATTCACCCTGATTCTGGACGGCATCTCCCGGCAGGAAAACGTCGTCCACGTGGCGCAAAACATCATGGACGGGTTTTCGCAACCGTTCGAGGTGGAAGGCCACGAGCTTTTCTTCGCGACCAGCATCGGC
>JBHIBR010000330.1:0-2671 GCA_046759145.1 Nitrospinota bacterium
CCGCAGGCTCTGGTGCAGCGACTGCTATGGGAGGACCTGCCCCGACATCGAGTGTCTGCGCTCGCTCGGTCCGGACTTGGCCGCCCGGCAGGCGCTGGCGCTCTGGGAGCGGGGAGGGGAGGCGTAAAGGATAGGGTCTCTGGTGACGGGGGCGGAGGAGGAGGGCCTCGCCGCGCAGTGCCGCTGGCTCATGGGGAGGGACGTACATGCCCATCGATAAGGAGCTGCTGGACATCCTGGCCTGCCCCAAGTGCAAGAATCCCGTCCGACTGAACGAGGCGGGCGATGGCCTCATCTGCGACGCCTGCAAGCTCCTCTACGAGATCCGGGACGACATCCCCATCATGCTCATCGACGAGGCAAAGAAGCTGGAGGAGTGATGGAAAGCTCCCCTCCCCGGCGCGAAGGCCGCCCCCGCCCGGCGGGGAACGAAATCCCCTCTTCACCTAAGGCCCCGGCTGTCAGCGGGGGCTCGAAAGAAGAAGGGTTTCGGCGGCGGGCCCGTGCCCGCCCCCGCCCGGGGTCCCCAAGCGGCAGGCCGCTTGGGGTGCCCCGCCCGGGGTCCCCAAGCGGCAGGCCGCTTGGGGTGCCCCGCCCGGCGCTGAGCGTGACGGTGGTGACCTACAACGAGGAGGCGCGCCTGCGCCGCAGCCTCGAGAGCGTGGCCTGGGCTGAAGAGCTCATCGTGGTGGACGCGCAGAGCTCGGACGGGACGGTGGCCATCGCGCGGGAGTACACCGGGCGGGTGGTGGTCCGGCCCTGGCCGGGCTACGCCGCGCAGAAGAACTTCGCCCTGGAGCTGGCGACCGCCCCCTGGGTGCTGAGCCTCGACGCCGACGAGGTGGTGAGCGATGCCCTGCGGGCCGAGATAGAGGACGTCCTCGCCCGGGGCCCCGACTGCGCGGGATACTATCTCCCCCGCAAGAACATCTTCCTGGGCAGATGGCTCCGCCACGGAAACCACTGGCCCGACCGCCAGCTCCGCCTCTTCCGCAAGGGCCGGGGCCGGTTCGTGGACCGCTCCGTCCACGAGTCGGTGGAGGTGGAGGGGAGGACGGGCCACCTCCGCGAGCCCCTCGAGCACCGCAGCTACGATTCGGTGGGGGAGTTCTTCGCCCGCTCCCACCGCTACGCCATCCTGGCGGCGGAGGACCTCCACCGGCGGGGCGTGCGGCCGAAGCCGCACCACCAGCTCCTGCGCCCGTTGGGCCGCTTCCTGAAATCGTATATCCTCCAACGAGGGTTTCTGGACGGACAGGAAGGTCTCATCACGGCGGTCGGCTATGGCTACTACGTCTTCATGCGCCAGGCCCACCTCTGGGAGAGGTATCGCGACGGGCGCCCTCCGGATCCTCCACACTGAGTCCTCCCCCGGCTGGGGGGGGCAGGAGGCGCGCATCCTGCTCGAGAGCGCCGCCCTGCGGGCGCGGGGGCACGAGGTGTCCGTTGCGGGACAGCCCGGCTCCCCGCTGGAGGTGGCGGCGCGCCAGCGGGGGGTTCCCTTCCACCCGGTGCGGATGCGGGCGCCGTGGGATGGCCTCGCTATGGCGGCCCTCGGCCGTCTCATCCGACGGGAGAAGGTCCAGGTGCTCCACACCCACAGCAGCCGGGATAGCTGGCTTGCGGGCCTCGTGGGACGGGCCCTCCGGGTGCCCGCCATCGTTCGCACGCGCCACGTCTCCATCCCCGTACGGGGCCACCCCCTCAACTGGGTTTACCGCCTCCCCCACCGGGTGACGACGACGGCCGAGCGCATCCGCACCCATCTCATTGAGGGGGTGGGTTGCCGGCCCGATCGCGTGCGGGTGATCCCGACGGGGGTGGACCTGGAGGGCTTCGGGGACGGCCTCTCAGGGGAGCCGTTCCGCCGGGAGTGGGGGTTGGGGCCGGGCACGCTTGCGGTGGGCATCGTGGCCAACCTCCGCGGCTCAAAAGGACACAGCCACTTCGTGGAGGCGGCCGCCCTGCTCTCCCGGAAGAGGAAGGACGTCCGCTTCTTCATCGTGGGCGACGGGCCTCGCCGAGAGCCCATCCGCGCCCACATCGAGCGCGCCGGGATGGGGGAGCTCATCCGCATGACTGGCTACCGGGAGGACATCCCCCAGGTCATGGCGGGGCTGGACCTCCTGGTGGTCGCCTCTACTCGCACCGAAGGGATCCCCCAGGCAGCGCTCCAGGCGCTGGCAATGGGGGTGCCTGTGGTGGGGACCGAGGTGGGCGGTGTCCCCGAGGCCATCGCGCCTTCGGGAGGAGGGCTGGTGGTCCCCGCAGGAGATGCGGCTGCCCTCGCCCGGGCCATGGAGCTCCTCCTCTCTGATCCCGGACGACGCCGCGCCATGGGGGAGCGTGGGCGGGCCTACGTGCGGGAGCACTTTGGCCTCGAGCGGATGGTGGAGGAAACCGAACGTCTCTACCGAGAGGTGCTGGCCGAGTGCGCCCGATGACGGTTCTCCACCTGGTGAGCAATCCGTGGTGGACCGGGGCCGGCACTGCGGCCGCAGAGTTCTGCTGCGCCCTCGCCCGCCTGGGCCACCGCGTCCTGTTCGCCTGCGCGGAGGGACACCGGCTCGCCGAGATGGCCGACCGGATGGGCCTGGAGCGTCCCGGCGGGCTAGACCTCCGCCGCACCCTCAACCCCCGGCGGTTGCTCCAGCAGGCCCGCTCCCTCCGG
>JBHIBR010000331.1:0-2647 GCA_046759145.1 Nitrospinota bacterium
ACGTAGGGCGCGACGCCGAGCGATTCGACCGGGATCCCGAGGAAGAGATGGTGCATGACGCTGTTGCCGACGAAGGTCAGGGAGACAAGGTGGCGTTTTCGCACGCGGCTCTGACGCAGGAGAGTCGTGATGATCTGGTCGACGTCGCGGCGCACGGCGCGGGTGAGCTCCTCTCGGGCGCCCCCTCCTCCGCCCGCGCGGGGGGTGGCCGCCAGGACGCGCGCCATCAGGTCCGCCCCCCAGGCGCGTTGGCTATTGGGTCGGCCCACCTCTGCCAGCAGGGCGCCCGTCGCGAGGTCGATGAGGTAGGCGTACAGGTGCGTTGTGCCGATGTCGATCACCGCCCCGTAGGCCTTGCGCGCGGTGTCTCCCGGTTCGAGGTCAACCACCGCGCCCTCGACGAGGGTCAGCGTCAGGGGGGTTTTCTGCGTGAGGGCGCGGGAGAGGTGAGGCTCCAGTCGGGGGAATAGGCCTACGTCCACGGAGGGGCGCCCGGGGGAGTCCTTCCGGAGCCTCAGCGCCGCAAGGGCGCGGGCCATGAGGGCGCCCCCCTCCCGCCCCTCGCCCGCCTCGACCCGAAGCGAGAGGCGCTCGGCCCACGGGTCGAGCCGGACCGGGAGGGAGGTGTCGATCGTCTTTCGCGCCGGCCGGTCGTCGGGCAGGGGGGCGAGGACGGCGAGGTCGCCCCGCACGGGCGTCTGGCAGGCCAGGCGCCAGCCGGCGGCGAGCTCCTCCGGGGTGAGCTGCCGCCGCTCGGCGGCGTTGGGACATCCCAGCCAGGCGGGCGCGCCGCGGCCTCCTTCCGCCGGAGCGAGGGGGACGACCCGGCAGCACCTGCACTTGCCGAAACCGCCGCACTCCGCCCCCAGCGGGAGGCCGGCGGCCCGCGCGGCCCCGAGGATGTGGGTGCCCTCCGCCACCCGGACCCGGCCGGCCTCCCTTGCCGCGCGAGCCCCCGCCTCCGGAGGGGCGCCGTACGTGGGAGGGGAGGAATCGGATGGGCGGAGAAAGACGACCTCGTGATGCCCGCCGGCCCCCTCCGCGTCCGGCCCGGCCTTTGGCCTAGTAGTTGCCATACTCCATTGCCGCCTCGAACATCGCGCAGACGTTCTCCGGCGGAACCTCGTCCTGGATGTTGTGGACGGGGGCCAGCACGTAGCCTCCCTCCGGCCCGAGGTCGTCGATGCGGCGCTTCATCTCCTCGAAGACCTCGTCGCGCGTGCCGAAGGGGAGGACGCGGCCCGTGTCGATGCCCCCCCAGAAGAAAAGGTCCTTTCCAAACTCGCGCTTGAGGCGCGCGGTGTCGCCCATGTTCTTCGCCGAGACCTGCACCGGGTTGAGGCCCTCGATGCCGATTTCGATCAGATGGGGGAGGAACATGTCGATGCAGCCGTCGCAGTGATAGAGGAGCTTGGCGTCGGGCTCCGCCTTCTTCATGGCCTCGAAGAGGATCCTCTGGCGGGGTTTCACGAACTCCCCGTACATCTGCATCGAGATCATCGGGCCGTCCTGGGTGCCGAGGTCGTCGCCCGCGAGCATGACGTCGACGAAGCCCTTTGTCTCGGCCAGCACGCGCTGGGTGACCTCGAGTTTCACCTCGAGGATCCTGTCGAGGAGGGCGTGGATGAACTTCTTGTTGGTGACGAGGTCGGTATAGAAGTCCTCGAAGCCGCGCATCCACTCGGCCTGCGCCCAGAAGCCGGCGGAGGGGTAAACTGCGAAGACCACGGCGTAGTCCGTCTGTTCGTGGAGCCGTCGGGCCTTTTCGCGCAGTCCGCGGCGGCGCCCCGGGTCCTTCGGGTCCGGCCATCGGAAATGCTGGATGGCTTCGATGGTTCCGTTCTCGTCGCCTTGGAAGGGGCCCTTCAGGAGGAAGTAGGAGTTCGACTCTTCGGTCCGCTGCCACTGGACGCCCCACTCGTCCTGGTAGGTGCGCGGGCCGACCGCGATGTCCGCCCAGTCCTCGGGCGCCCCCACGGTGACGGACCGGGTGTCGACGTGGAACATCTCGAGGATGGCCTCGTCGACGTAAGCCACCTGGCCCTGTTTGGTGATGAGGCGGGTCTCGGATCCGATCCCGAGGTGACGCTTCAGCTTCTCGTAGGCCAGAGCCGCGATGCTGCTGGACGAGATCGAGCCGAAGTCGGTGGGAACGCGGTCGGGCTCCCGGTGGTCCATCGCCCGGCGCATGCGCTCCCGCGGGGCCAGACTCCGGTTTTGGGACGTCATGGCGCTTTCCTCCCCTCAGCCGAGCGCGCGCCTAGGGCTGGCGCATGGCGGCTTGAAGCTCTTTGAAACACCCAACGGCGAGGGTGGCGTCCTTCGCGTAGCCGTCGGCGCCGATCCGGGCGGCATATTCCGCATCGAGCGGCGCGCCGCCGACCACGACCCGCACCTCCGGGCCGAAGGGCGCGCGGCGGACCTCTTCGATGATGCCGCCCATCCGGTTCATGGTGGTCGTGAGGAGGGCCGACATCCCCAGCAGGCGTGCCCCCGAGTCGGCCAGCGCCCGGACGAACCGCCCGGCGCTCGTGTCCACCCCCAGGTCAATCACCTCGAATCCCGCGCCGCGCAGCATCATGCACACCAGGTTCTTCCCGATGTCGTGCATGTCGCCCTTGACGGTCCCCATGACGACCCGGCCGAG
>JBHIBR010000332.1:0-2640 GCA_046759145.1 Nitrospinota bacterium
CATCCTGACGTCGAGCAGCATCAGATGGGGCGGATCCTCCCGCACCCGCCGGAGGGCCTCCGCGCCGTCGTAGGCACCTGTGACTTCATAGCCCCTAGAGGCCAAGAATTCGTGCAAAAACTCGACCGCGTCAGGCTCATCATCCACCACCAGGATCTTCGGCATGGGTCTCCTCGCAGGGGCTCAGGGGAAATTCAACGGTGAAGGCGGTTCCCACCCCTCCTTGGCTGGCAATATCGAAGTCTCCCCCTGATTTACGATGATGCCGTGGCAGGTAGCTAGGCCCAGACCCGCGCCCAGGTCCGGCGGCCTGGCGCTGGGGAACGGCCCGAAGGTCCACGGAAGGTTCTCCGGCGGGAGCCCCGCCTGCGTGTCCCGAGAGATGACCCGAAGAGAGGGTGTGAGCCTCCATCCATCCGGCCTCGAGATCACAGGCGGGGGGGCTGCTCCGTTGGGACCCCCCATCTCCCGTGAGCGGCTTCGGCGTTAAGCGTTCTGCACCGCATAGTTAGGAGATGCATTTCCTATGCCAACCCACTTTTCTGTTCCCGCAAGGTGCCTTCTTCAAGCGGGTTATCGCCGCAGAGCTGAAACCTCTCCTCAAGGCCCAGGTTTGGATCGCGTTCCGCGGCGCCACGGTCAAGGCGCGACGGGGGCTGGCTCGAATTCGGGAAGGACTAACACTATAAGGCGCTGAAGCGGGATGCGGGTGCCAGGACACGGATTGTAGCGCTCCGTCAACACGGGCGCTCGATCCCGTGGACTTGGGTCTACAGTCCTGCCCCTCATCCATCTGCGCTCCGCCCGCTCCGCACTGCCGCGCCGGCGCGATAGCTGCGCTCTGATGAGGTACTTACGCCATCCAGCCGGACCCGCCGCCCTCGGGTCCGGACCCCGGCATGATGTTTGCTTCGACTATGTGTGGGGGAAATCGGCCAATGAGGGTGGCGAGCGGCGCCATGCCACCACGACATGCCGCCTCGCAATCTTTCCGGAATCGCGGCCAAGGGGTGGGGGGATCCGTCTTGAAACGGGCCCTCGTGGTGGACGACGAGAGAGAGGCTCACCACGCCTTGTCTGCGGTCTTGGAACAGGTGGGCTTTGAGGTGACCACAGCCCTCAGTGGCGGCGAGGCTCTGAAGCAGCTACTGGGGTTCCCCTTCAGCGTCGTCCTCTTGGATGTGCGTATGCCCCGCCCCGACGGTATGGAGGTGCTGAGACGGATTAAGCAACAGCAGCCGGAGCTCCCCGTGATCATGATGACGGCCTACGGGGATGTGAAGACGGCTGTGGCTGCCATGAAGATGGGCGCTCAAGACTTCATCACCAAGCCCATCGATTTGGAAGAGATCGCATTCTCCGTCCAGCGGGCGACCCGGGTGCTATCGGTGCGCCGGCGGCCTGCGCCCCCGACGGGCACAGCCGCCGGTCCACAGGGGTTAGTGGCTGCCATGGGGCTCAGCGCAGCCATCCGCCAGCTGGATGCAACTGCGGACCGGGTGGCGCAGACCGACTTCTCGGTGGTCATTCAGGGGGAGACGGGGACCGGAAAGGAGCTTGTGGCGCGGGCCATCCATGAGAGAAGCCGCCGTCGCGGACGCCCCCTGGTCTGCGTGGACTGTGGGGCGATCCCCTCGGAACTGGCCGAGAGCGAATTCTTCGGCCACACCAAGGGGGCCTTCACCGGCGCCCACGATTACCGCCAGGGCCACTTCTACCACGCCAACAAGGGGACTCTCTTCCTGGACGAGATCTCCAATCTGCACAGCGAGTTGCAGAAAAAATTCCTCCGCGTCCTTCAGGAACGGAAGATCCGGCCCATCGGTGCCCGGCAGGATCTGAACGTGGATGTGCGCATCATCTCGGCCTCCAACAGGGATCTGGAGGAGTTTGTGAATAAGGGGAACTTCCGGAGGGACCTCTATTACCGCCTGAAGGAATTCGAGATCCGCCTGCCTCCCCTCAGGGAGCGGAAGGAGGACATCCTCTTTCTGGCCAAGCGTTTTTTGGAAGAGGCGAACCCGGAGCTGGAGCAGCCAGTGAGGGGGTGGTCTGAGGAGGCCTATCTCTTCCTGCTCGACTATGACTATCCGGGCAATGTGCGGGAACTTCGAAACATGATCCGGAGCGCGGCCATCCTGTGCGACGGCATCATCGAGCCGCGCCACCTGTGGGGCACCCACAGGGTTTCCCTCCAGAGGGGAAGCGAGCGCCGCGGGCCCATCCCCGACACGCCCCTCTCGCTGAAGGAGATGAGCCGGCGGAAGGTCTACGAGTTCGAGCGGGAGATCATCCGGAGGGTCCTGGAGGAGACCCGGGGCAACATCAGTCTCGCCTCGAGGCTCCTCAAGACCAACTATCGAAACTTCTATGCAAAGGTCAAAAAGTACGGCATCAAGGCCCCCGGGAGCTGACGACGCCCCCGCATCGCGACCTCCCAGAAGGTCGGGACCCGGACGCCGCCTGGATCGAGCTTCCCCCAGCAGGGGGAGGGCGGGATTGTAACACCTCCACTCTTTCCCGCTGGCGAGGAGATGCCTGATGGATGGGCTCTCCGGCTGTTCCGCGGAGCGCCACTCCCTCCCGTTTCGGCGACCGGCCATCGACGTGGTTCCCAAGATCACAGATCGGGCCGTGCCC
>JBHIBR010000333.1:0-2633 GCA_046759145.1 Nitrospinota bacterium
GTGGACCCCCACAGCAGGCAGGTCATCACTGCAAAGAGCTGGCCCCGCGCCCGGGCGCTCAGGGCCTCGTGCCCTCCCTCTCCCCCTCCCTCCTCTCGCGCCGGGGCTCCCCCGAAGAGCAGGGCGGTGCCGCAGACGATGAGGCTCACCCCCGCCAGGGTATTGGGGGCGATGGGCTCCCCCAAGAGGAGGGCCCCCAGGAGGGCGGTGAAGAAGGGGTAGGCCGTGGCCACAGGGACGGCGCGGCTCGGGCCGATCTGCTGGAGGGCGCCGTAGTAGAGCGGGCGCGAGAGGGCGAAGTGGAGCAGCCCCCCCAAGCCCAGGATGGCGAGGCTGGAGCCCGTGAGGCTCCCGAGGGGAGAAGCTCCGTGGGCGGCGAGCGCCACCAGGCTCACCGCGAGCGCATTCGCGCAGGTGAGAAGCGCGGTGACCGGGATCAGCGGCGCCCCCCGCAAGGCGAGCCGCATGAGCACCGTGAAGGTGGCCCAGGAGAAGGCGGCCCCGAAGGCGAAGAGGATGCCCGTCATGGCGCGAGGGCGGCCGGGACGTGCCCGGAGGCGAACCTCTCCCCCCGCCGCCTCGGGAGCCTACTTGCTGTTCACGCAGAGGACGCCGCGCCAGTAGTCGAAGAGGTTGACCCGTTGCTGGCGGCTGATCCGGAGGTCGTTCTTGGCCAGAAGGGCCTCCAGGTCCAGGTTGGAGTTCCAGCCGAGGTACTTGCAGAGGCCGTTGACCAGCTCCTCGAACCAGGCGAGGAGGCGGTTCTGGCTCTTGAAGTGGTTGATGAAGACGATCCGCCCCCCGGGCTTACACACCCGTCGGATCTCCTCCACCACTCTGTGAGGGTCGGGGGCGCAGCTCACCACGTAGCAGGCCGTGACGCAGTCGAAGCTGTCGTCGGGGAAGGTCATGGCCTGGGCGTCCATCTCCAGGAGGAAGACGTTGCCGAGGTCATACTTGGCCACCTTCTTGCGCGCCTGTTCCAGCATCTTGGGCGAGATGTCGATGCCCACTACGGGGTTGCAGCGGGGGTAGAGGGGGAGGGAAAGGCCCGTCCCCACCCCCACCTCCAGCACCCGCTCTCCCGGTTTCAGGTCGAGCAGGTCGAGCGCGACGTCGCGGCCCTCGGAGAAGATCCCCTTGAAGAAGAAGTCGTAGAATCGAGAATAGCGGGAGTAAATCTTCGCCACCGCCTCTGTACTATCGATGGTGACCACCTCCTCCCCTCAGCGCAAGACTGGGCTCTTGCCGGCCACGCCCCACTCCCGGGCCCAGCCATCCCAGTACGTCGTGCGGGCGGAATGAAAAAGCATTGCCCTTATACCAGATAAAACCCCCCCCGTCAAGGAAACCCGCGGCCACCCCCCCACCGCTCCCCAGGCCTCCCTCAATGGCAGTAGTTCCCGCCTCCGTGGATGTACACGCCCCAGGGGCCCCGGCCCACCCCGCCGACGCGGGCGTGGAGGGCGCCCCGGGCGGCGTCGTAGATGAGCACCTCGTGGCTGCCGCTCGCCGCCACCACCACGAAGCGCCCGTCGGGCGTCGTCGCGGCCGTCTCGGGGCTGCGGCCGGCGGGCAAGTCCTTCAGGACGCGCATCCGCACCAAGTCGAGCACGCGCACCTTGTCCTCCCCCCGGCCCACCACGTAAGCCACCCGGTCGTCCAGGGCGAAGTTGACCCCCGTCATCTCCCTGAGGCCGGGAAGCCGCGCCGCAATCTCCCCCTTCCTGAGGTCGATGACGGCCACGGTGCGGTCGGCCAGGTTGGGGACAAGAGCGAGGCGACCCCGCTCTCCGATGTAGGCCCGCCAGGGTTCGCCGCCCAGGGGGAGGCGTCGGAGCACCTTGTCGCCCCTCGTGTCGATGAGGGCCAGCTCGCCCGCGCTCCCGTGCGCGGCGAGGCCCAAGCGGCCGTCGGGGGTGAGGGTGAGGCTGACCACTCCGTTGAGCTCCCTGAGCGACCCGAGGGCCGCCACCCGGGAGGGGCTCGCGGCGGGGAGAGCCGCACGCACGGTGCGGGTTCCCACGTCCACCACGCTCACGTGGAAGGAGCCCAGGTTCGCCACGTAGGCCTCCCGTCCATCGGGCGAGAAAGCGATGTTGTGGGGCTGGAAGAATCCGCCGATGCGCTTCGCCTCGACGAACCTCTGCCCATCCACCACCGAGAGGGAGCCCCCCTCGAAGTTGGCCACGTACACCCAGCGGCCATCAGGGCTCACCGCCAGGTGCTCGGGGCTCCGGCCAAGGCGGAGGGTGGCCAGCGTCTTGAGGTCGGCGAGGCGGGTGATGGTGAGGGTGTCTGACTTCTGACCTGTGGTGTAAGCGTAGCGGCCGTCGGGGGAGAGGGCGAGCTGATGCGGGGTGATGCCGGCGGCGAAGCGGCCGACCACCTGGAGGTTCTCCAGGTCGATCACCGCTACGTCGTTCGAGTCCCGGTTCACCACGTAGGCCTTGCCGGTCGGAAGGCCTATGCCCCCGCCTGCAGCCAGGGTAGGTGTCCCGACCAGCAGAAAGGCCACCAGCAGGCTCAGCGAGAGGCCCCGGAAGATGCTGCGCGGGAAGAGACCGAAGGGAGAGCGCATGGGTCCTTCACCTCCTTTTCCGCGAAAGGCTCCAGTGAAGAACGCGCGGGCA
>JBHIBR010000334.1:0-2623 GCA_046759145.1 Nitrospinota bacterium
CCCGCGTCGGAGGGGGCGCGAGGGGGGTGGGGGCCGGGGCGGGTCGCGCGATCCGGGGCTTTTCCGGAGCGAGGGTTGAAGGGGCTGAGGGCCTCATCGCGGAAGGGGGCGGAGCGGATAGTTCTTTCGGGAGGGCCGGGCGAGCTGTTTCTGTGGCGTGCGCCCCGCCTCCCTCCCCTGGTCCCCGTTCTTTCGGCCGCCACGGAGCTTGAGCAGAGAGACCACCTAGACCCAACCCGAGGAGGACCGCCCCCGCCAGGGCCGCCCAGCGCCAGCCCCTAGCCACCCCCGGCCGGGAGCGCGCCAGCACGTAGCGGAAGCGCTCGTAGCCGCGGAGGGAGCGCCGCTCCCCTTCGGCCCGCTTGAGCGCCTCGAGGATGATGCTCATGGGGGGATATCCCTATTCCTAAGAAGCACTCCTCAGATACGGCGGAGCCCCCCTAGGGCCCCGCCCACCATCGGCCCACCAGGAAGCCCGTCGCAAGGGCGGCGCTCGTCGCGGCCGCCCAGGCCGCCCTCTTCGAGCAGAGCGCCCTGGCGGCGGCACCGGAAACCCACCCCCTCCGGCGCCTCGGGGGAGAAGGCCCCAGGCCCGCCAGGCGGCCCCTCACGTCGTGGGCCGCGGCGTCGACGAGGCGTCGGTCCACCACCCCTCGCCCGGAGGTGTATGCCGCGAGCAGCACCCGGTCGCATAGGATATTGATCCGGCGGGGCACGCCCCCCGTGTGGTGATGGATGGCGCGCATCGCCCCGGGAGTGAACTCCACCGGCTCCGTCGGAGCCGCCAACTGTAGGCGACGGCGGATGTACCCCACCGTATCCCGGCGGTCGAAGGCACAGAGGTGATAGGCCACGGCCACGCGCTGGCGGAGCTGCCGCATCACGTGGAGGCCCAGCATGCCGTTCAGCTCGGACTGGCCCACCAGGACGATCTGGATGAGCTTGCTCTGCTCGGTCTCCAGGTTCGAGATGAGCCGGACCTGCTCCAGCACCCCGACCGGGAGGGTCTGGGCTTCGTCGATGATGAGCACGCAGTTCCCCCCGCGCGCGTACTCCTCCAGGAGGGAAGCGTTCAGCCGGTCCAGCGGTTTCTCCGAGCCGTTGGGTTTGGGTTCGAGGCCGAGGTCCTGGTTGACGCGGCGCAGGAGCTGGTCGGCCGAGTGGACGGGGTTCAGGATGAGGGCCGTGCGGACCCCCTCGCCCAGCTCCCTCAGCAGGTAGCGGCACAGGAGCGTCTTGCCCACCCCCACCTCCCCTGTCAGCAGGATGAAGCCCTTGCGCTCCTGCACCCCGTAGAGGAGGTGGGCGAGGGCCTCCCGGTGGTGCCGGCTCCAGTAGATATATCGCAGGTCCGGGGTGAGGCCGAACGGGTTATCCCTCATCCCGAAGAAGGAACGGTACATGGGACGCCCCCCGAGTGGCAGATGCCTTTACGGCCCCGGCGCCGCCTCCATCAGCGAACGATGCGCACGCGCTCCCGGCGGTATTTTTGCGTCACGCCGAAGGCGCGAATGGTCACTTCCCGGCCGTCGTCTGCGAGGATCTCCGATTCGATGGGGTTCGGGTTGTCGTCGATGTAGACCTTCGCCCGAAAGGGCACGAACGGCGCCCCGGCTCGGGATGGCGTCCTCCCGGGCGCCGCCTTCGCTCTCCGGGGCGGGGCCTTTGCGGGTGGGGATGGAGCAAATCCCATGAGCTCGCCGAATCGGGGATCTTCTCGCAGGGGACGGTAGGCGGAAGCCGTCCGCAGCCGCTTGCGGGCGGCGGCGCTCAGCCGGTCGCCCCGCTCCAACAGGAGGAGCAACGCGTCCTCCAAGCGTCCCTCTTGCGCGTAGGCGGCCAGGAGGCCCATGAGCACCGCCTCTCCCCCGGGTTTGGGCGCCCGGCCCAACCGGTCCAGGGCGAGGCGGTAATCCTCGATGGCCTCGCCGTGGCGGCCCTGCTGGGCTCGCACCCCCGCCCGATGCAGGTATCCTTCGAAATGCTCCGGCCCCAGCGCGAGGGCCTGGTTGAAGAAGCGCTCCGCACCGATCCAGTCCCCTCGAGCGGCCGCCACCTTCCCCCGGAAGAGGGGCGGCCGCCAATCGGCGGGGTCCAGCTCGGCGGCGCGGCGGAGGGTTCGGTCGGCATCGCGATAAAGGCGAAGACCCAAGAGGGCCCGGCCGAGGAGCAGATGGTAGGCCGAAGTCTTGCGGTCCCCCGCGGGCCGCTGGTTGAGATAGCGGACGGCAGCCCCGAATTCTCCCCCACCCAAAAGCTCCGACGCCCGCTGAAAGGCAAAGAAGCGGCCCATCTCCCTCGGGAGGGTGAGGCGGTAGAGGCGACCCCCGCGCTCCAAGACGAGGGAACGGCCATCGGGATCGAAGGTCGCGCGGCGCGCTCCCCGAAGCAGGGGGTGGCCGAGCGCCACAGCGGTCCCCTCCGCCACAGCGGTGAGGTAGAGGCCATCCCCGCCCGATACCACCCACCGACCGTCGGGGGAAAGGTCCGGGTGGCTGGCCGAGGGCGCTCCCCCGGGCAGCTTGTGACGGCCGAGGACCTGTCCCTTGCGGTCGAGCCACACCAGCCCGTCCCCCTGCGCGAACACCACCCGCTGGCCGTCGCGGCTCAGGCGCGGGTGGCG
>JBHIBR010000335.1:0-2621 GCA_046759145.1 Nitrospinota bacterium
CCAGGTTGACAGGGGGTAGAGGAGCGTATATCTTTCTTCCCAACGTGCGGCAAGGTAGAAAAGGCCTTTGCCCCGCGACGGGCCCCTGCCGGGGGCTCTCCTTTTAAGGAGGAATGGTGAAAAGTTTCACAAAGTCAGGCCCTCCATCGCACCCGAGGGCCACAACGGGAGGAGCGCTATGAGTCAGCGAGGTGTGTGGGGAGGCTGGGTCGCCCTCGCCCTAGCACTCGGGCTGCTCGCGCCGGCCGCCGCCGCCGAGCCGCTCCGCCAGGTCAGCCTCGCGGGAAACCGGACGGGATCGGTGGGATTCATCACCGCGGTGGCCCTGGAGAAGGGCCTCGACCGGCGCAACGGCCTGCGCGTGGAACCCAAGTGGTACAGCGTGGCCCAGGCGGAGAAGGCGCTGGCCCTCGGCCACGTGGAGGTGGGCTACTTCGCTCCCCTCTCGGCCGTCAAGGTCCAGGCGCGCGGAAAACGACTTCTCATCTTCGCCCCCATCCTCTGGAACCACTACCACATCGTGGTGCCCAAGGACTCTCCCGCCCGTAGCATCGCCGACCTGCGGGGCAAGCGGCTGGGGAGCCTGAGCCGGGCGAGCGGAGGCTACACCAACCTGGCAACCCTCCTCCGCATGCAGGGCAAGGACATCGAGCGCCATTTCCGCCTCGTGTTCGGGGCGCCGGCGGCGCTCCTCGCCTTCCTCAAGAAGGGGGATGTGGACGCCATCCTCATCTTCGAGCCCGTGGCGACGCGCCTGGTGGCCTCGGGAGAATACCGCTCTCTGGTGGCGACCCGGAAGCTCTGGGAGCGGGAGACAGGGGGGAGGACCTTGCTCCTCGTGGGCCTCGCCGCCTACGAGGACTGGCTCAAGGAGAACGCCGAGACCGCCCGCCGGGTGCGGCAGATGTACGCCGACGCCGCGAGCTACATCCGCGCCCACCCGGAGGTGTTTGACGAGCCCGCCATGAAGAAGATCCTGGGCGTCAGGACGCGCGCCGAGCTCGAGGCCATCCGCGCCTCCCTCCCCGCGGTGTACGCCACCGAGTGGACCGCGAAGACGCGGGCGGATGCCCTCTTCTACCTGAGGAAGAGCGCGGAGCTGGGCCTGCTGCCAGCCGACGCCCGCGTGGACGTCTTCGTGAGCCCCTAGGGGGGGTCCCTCGTGGACGCGCGCAGGCACCTCCTCCGGGTGGCCTCGGGCCTCTGCCTCATCCTCCTCTGGTGGGCGACCTCCGCCCTCTATGGCGATCCCGCCTTCCTTCCCGGCCCCTGGAGCGTCTTCCGCCAGATGGGTCGCATCATGACCTCGGGGGATTTCTTCTTCCACATGGGCCACACCCTCTTCCGCGTCGTCGCCGGTTTCCTCCTGGCCTTCCTCACGGGGGCGGCCATCGGCGTCGCCATGGGGGTGAGCCGCACGGCGGAGACCTTCTTCGAAGTCGAAGTGCTGGTGGGCCTCTCCATCCCCGGCCTCGCCTGGGCCTTCATCGGGGTGCTGCTGTTCGGCACCAAGGACCTGGCCCCCATCTTCGCCATCTTCCTCATCATCCTCCCCATGATCACCGTAAACGTCTGGGAGGGCACCAAAGCCCTCGACCGGGGCCTCATCGAGATGGGGCTCTCCTTCCGGGCCTCGCGGGCGCTCCTGGTGCGGCGCATCGTCCTGCCCCAGCTGCTGCCCTACCTGTTCGCCGCCACCCGCTTCGGCTTCGCCCTCGCCTGGAAGGTGGTGGTGCTCTCGGAGGTGTTCGGCCTCAGCAACGGCATCGGCTTCATGCTCCACACGGCCTTCGAGAACTTCGCCATCGAGGGGGTGCTGGCCTGGACCCTATCCTTCTCGCTGGTGATGTTCACCCTGGAGTTCGGCCTGGTGAAAATCCTCGAACGGAGGCTCACCCGGTGGCGCCCGGCCGTCAGCCTCGGCACGGCGGCCTGAAGGTGGACATCGAGGTTCGCGGCCTCCGGAAGGTGTTTCGGCGCGCAGACGGCACACGCAACCCCGCCTTGGGGGAGGTGAGCTTCTCCCTGCGCGAGCGGGAGTTCGGCTGCCTCCTGGGCCCTTCGGGGTGCGGCAAGTCCACCATCCTGAACATCCTGGCGGGGCTGATACTCCCCGACGGGGGCGAAGTGCGCCTGGGCTCGGGGGGCGGGGCCGGGGTGGGGTATGTGTTCCAGAGGCCGCGCCTGCTGAGCTGGCGCACGGTGTGGGAGAACGTGGCCTTCGGCCTCGAGGCCCTGGGGACGCCCAAGGGGGAGTGGGCGGAGCGGGTGGACCGGCACCTGGCCCTGGTGGGCCTCCGGGATGCAGCTCACGAGTACCCCCTCACCCTCTCCGGGGGGATGCAGCAGCGGGTGGCCCTGGCGCGCGCCCTGGCCGTCGAGCCCGAGGTCCTCCTCATGGACGAGCCCTTCAGCGAGCTGGACGAGCTCACCGCCCGCAGCCTGCGGCGCGAGCTCCTGCGGATCTGGCGGGAGACGCAGAAGACCATCCTCTTCGTCTCGCACAACGCCCTGGAGGCGGCCTACCTGGCGGACCGGATCTTCCTCCTCAGCCCCGCCCCCTGCCGGGTGTTCCACGAGCTGAGGGTGGATATCCCCCGGGAGCGCTCCATGGAGGACCC
>JBHIBR010000336.1:0-2604 GCA_046759145.1 Nitrospinota bacterium
GCTCCAGGGGTTCCCGGAACGCCTGCGGGCGCTCGGGCCGGGAGCGCGGCTCCAGGGCCTCTTCGCGCGCCCTCCGCTCGGTGGACCGACCTTCGGTGGACCGACCTTCGGCGGACCGATTTGCCCTCGCTCTCGCCATGGCCTCTCCTCCCGCTCTTCTCTTCGCCCTCACGACGCAGCCTCAAGGGACAGGCAGCCCGCCGGAGACCGCAGGCCGGGGGCGAGCAAGGCAATGGCAAAACCCCGGAATGTGCTAGAGCTAGCACAGCCCCGCGGGGCAGGTCAAGATATGCGAACGGCCACCGAGGCCCCCACGGCTCAGGGGGAATCCGTGTTGCTCGGGAGGATTGCGGGGGAGGTCGAGACAATCGGCGCCTCCCCTCAGTCGAACTCCTCCCGGGGCTCGCGCGCCAGCAGCTCCCGGGCCGCTTCGCCCGGCTCCTTGCCCTCGAAGAGGACCGCATGCACCTGCCGGCAGATGGGGAGCTCCACGCTGTGGCGCTCGGCGAGGCGGAGCGCCGCCTTCGCCGTCCGCACCCCCTCGGCCACCTGGCGCATGCCCGCCAGGATGTGGGGGAGCTTCTCCCCCCGCCCCAGCCGGAGGCCCACGGTGCGGTTTCGGCTCAGGTCCCCCGTGCAGGTGAGCACCAGGTCCCCCACGCCCGCGAGGCCCCAGAAGGTCTGCTCCCTCGCCCCCATGGCCCGCCCCAGGCGGGCGAGCTCGGCGAGCCCCCGGACGATGAGGCCCGCCCGTGCGTTGTAGCCAAGGCCAAGGCCGTCGGCCAGGCCGGCGGCGATGGCGATGACATTCTTGAGCGCCCCCGCGAGCTCGGCCCCCAGGAGGTCGCCGTGGGTGTACGCGCGAAGGAAGGGGGTGGCAAGGAGCGATCTGACTCTTCGGGCGGCGTCTGGGTCCTCGGAGGCAGCAGTGAGAGCGGTAGGCTTTTCCTCCGCAACCTCCCGCGCGAAGGTGGGACCTCCCAGCGCCACGAGGGAGAAGGGCTCCCCGGGCCGGGCGGCGGCCACCAGGGGGGCAACGACCTGAGTGGGGAGGAGGAGAGTCGACTCCTCAATCCCCTTGGTGGCGCTCGCCACCAAGGGGAGGGGGCGGGGAGGTGCGGCGCGAAGCGCTCCCACACCCCCCGCACGCCGTGGGAGGGGACGGCCGAGAGCACCACCTGCGCCCCGGCGAGGGCCCGGGGAGGCTCGGTGGTGAAGGTCACGTTCGGAGGGATGGGCATGCCCGGGAGATAGCGGAGGTTCTCCCGCCGCGTCTCCATCTCGGCGCACAGCTCCGCCGAGCGCACCCAGCGAGTGACGGGGTGCCCTGTCGCGGCGAGCAGCCGGGCCAGCGCCGTCCCCCAGGCCCCGGCCCCCAGGACGGCCACCCTCGGTGGACCGAACCGGGGTGGGCTCACTCGGTGGGGGACTCCTCCGCCCGACCCGCCGGAGAGGGCAGACGGGCGGGCACGGCGGAAGGGCAGGCGCTTACCTCAAAGCGCTTCTCCCCCTCAGCCACCTCTTCGCGGCTCTCCCACATGCGGGGAAGGTCGCGGCCGTGGTAGGAGACAAGCAGGGTCGCCCCCTCCGGGAAGGTGAAGGGGCCGTGAGGCCCCTGCCAGCCAAAGAGGTAGTCGTCCGCCCCGAGCCTCTTGCCCGCCGCCTCGATCGCCCCCTCGAGGACGCAGGCGCTGTGGTAGTAGGCGTGGCTGTGCCGGGCTTCCAGGAAGCCGGGCGGCAACTGCAAGATGACGTCCGCCCGCCCCGTGGCGGGGTCGGCCCCCAGGAACTTCGCCCGCGCGCCCGGAGGGACTCTGAGGAGCGGGTGCTCCTCGCACCACGGGATCTCCCGGGTATAGAGCGCCACAAACTCCTTCCGGGCCCCTGGGGGTGCGCTCCCCTCTTTCCTCTCGGCCGGGGCCACGACGCCGCCTGGCCCCCCCTCCCAGACGTGGGCGGTGCTGCGGCCGTGGAAGGAGACGAACACCGTGCAGCCGTCGGGGTACTCGTAAGGACCGTGGGGCTCGTCCCACCGAAGACGTAGTCGCCCCTCTTGAGGGTCTTCCCCGCCACGCACATGGTGCCCCCCAGGACGCAGATGCTGTGGTAGGAGTCGTGGGTGTGCTCGGGCTCGCGGTAGCCGGGAGGGAACTGCACCACCAGGTCCGTCCGCCCCGTCTCGGGGTCGCTCGCGAGCACCTTGGCCCGAAGGCCCGGGGGGAGCGTCAGCATGGAGGGATTCTCCTCCCAGGGAAGCTCCCCCGAGCGGAGGGCGACGAATGCTTTCCGGGGTGTCATGGAGGACCTCCCGTTCGGGGAGCCAAGGAAGCCGTTGAAGGACGCGGCCAGGATATCCCCCCTCCGGCGGGCCGTCAACGGAGTGGGGAGAGGGGCGGCAACCGCCGCGGCGGGCCTCAGGGGGCGCCGAAGAAGCGCCAGGGGCGGTCCCCCGAGAGGTGGGTGGGGAGCACCGCGTAGTCGCCCGCGATGGTGCGCTCGGCGGACGCTTGAGCGTCGTCGCGCCCGGTGGACGCATCCCGCGCCTTGAGGAAGAGGAAGGCGGGGGTGAGGGCAAGGGTGGTGAGAAATTTGGCGGGGACCGTC
>JBHIBR010000337.1:0-2594 GCA_046759145.1 Nitrospinota bacterium
TGAGGAGAAGTTCCGCTTCTACATGTGCCAGGACTACGCCTTCCTCATCGAGTACTGCCGCGTGCTGGCGCTCGCGGCGGCCAAGGCGCGGGAGCTTCCCGACATGAGCTGGTTCGCGCGGCTGCTCGACGCCACGCTCAACACCGAGATGGCCCTCCACCGCTCCTACGCCGCAAGGTTCGGCATCAGCGAGGCGGAGCTCGAGGGGGCCGAGCTCGCCCCCTCCGCCCGCGCTTACACCCGCCACCTCCTGAGCGTCGCCTGGGGAGGGGAGCTGGGGGAGATCGCCGCGGCGCTCCTCCCCTGCCAGTGGAGCTACTCGGAGATCGGCCAGAAGCTCGCCTCCCGGGGGGAGCCCCAGGGGCCCTATGCGGAGTGGGTGCGCGCCTACGCCTCAGAGGAGTTCGCGGAGCTCGCCAACTGGATCCGGGAACTCGTCAACCGCCTCGCGGAGGAGGCCGCCCCCTCGGCCCGGCGCCTTTGGGAGGAGCACTTCCGGGCGAGCTGCCGCTACGAGCACCTCTTTTGGGAGATGTCCTGGAAGATGGAGGGGTGGGGGGTCTGAGGGGGAGCCGTCTTTCTCCCGGCAGGCCGCGGATCAGGCGGGCGGGGCTTCGAGCCGGCGCACCTCTACGAGGCTCGCCACGGCAGCGGTATGGGCTCTCCGTCCGGAGCATAGACTCCGGCGGGCGCTTTGCCGAAGGCCGCAACCAGGAACATCTCTTCCCTTCCGGGATTCGCCACCTGGTGGACGAGATCGGGGGGGATGATGAGGGTGGTGTTGGGCCCGAACTCCGTTTCCCCCCGCTCCATCGTCACCCGTCCCGAGCCCCGCAAGATCACAACCACTTCCTCGCAGTCGTGACGGTGGACGGGCGTGGCGGCGCCCGGCGCGAGCGTCTGCATCCACACCTCCACCTCTTTCATGCCGTGCTGGGGGCCTGCGAGCGTCTGATGTGCGATGCCCGGAATGGAAAACCGCTCTATCGAGGCGTTATCCAGGACCAGCATTGTCTCCCCCCTAGGGCAGGAGTCCCTCCCACTTCCCCTGGGCCTTGAGGATGAGTTCCACCACCTCCCGCACCGCCCCCCTGCCCCCTGCCGCACGGGTTACCAGGTGGGCGGCCCGCCGGGCCTCGGGCGAGGCATCCGCCACTGCGACCGCAAGCCCCACCCTCCGGAGGACCGGCACGTCGAGCACATCGTCCCCCACGTAAGCCACCTGGGCGTCCGCGAGGCCCAGCTCGGAGACGACCTCCAGGTATCCGGGCAGCTTGTCCAGGGAGCCCTGGCGCAGGTGGCGCACCCCCAGGTCGGCGGCCCGGGCGGCCACAACCGGGGAACTCCTGCCGCTCAACCACGCCACCTCGAGCCCGGCCCGCTGGGCGAGGACGATGCCCGCCCCGTCCTTCACGTCGAAGCGGCGCAGCTCCACTCCCTCGGCGAGGTAAATCCCGCCGTCGGTGAGGACACCGTCCACGTCCATGGCCAGGAGCCGCACCCGCCGGGCGCGCTCCGGGACGGCGTCTCCCCTCACACCACCCCCGCCCGCAGGATGTCGTGCATGTGGATGACCCCCCGGGGACGGCCCCTCTCGTCCACCACGATGAGGGAGGTGATGGCGTGCTCTTCCATCCTCCGGAGGGCGGCGGCGGCGAAGGCCTCGGCCTCGATGAGTTTGGGGGTGGGGGTCATCACCTCACGGGCCCGGGTGGCGAGGACGTCTCCCTTCCTCTCCAGCGCCCGGCGGAGGTCTCCGTCGGTGATGATGCCCACCAGCACCCCGCCCTCGCCCACCACGCAGGTCATGCCGAGGCGCTTGCGGCTCATCTCGACGATGACTTCCTTCATGGGCGCCTCCGCCCCCACGGCCGGGACCTCCTCCCCCGTGTGCATGAGGTCGCCCACCTGGAGGAGCTTCCGGCCGATCACCCCCGCGGGGTGAAGCAGGGCGAAATCCTCCTCCCGCACACCTCGCGCCTCGAGCACCGCCATCGCCAGGGCGTCGCCCATGGCGAGGGCGGCCGTCGTGGAGGCCGTCGGCACGAGGTTCATGGGGCAGGCCTCCTCCTCCACCCCGATGTCGAGCCACACCCGGGCCCGGCGGGCCAGGGTGGAATCGGCGCTGCCGGTCATGCTGATGAGGGGGAGGCCCAGCCGGGCGAACACCTCGAGCAGGCGCAGGATCTCCTCCGTCTCCCCGCTGTTCGAGATGGCCAGCACCACGTCCCCCCGGGCCACCATCCCCAGGTCCCCGTGGACACCCTCGGCCGGATGTAGGAAGAGGGCGGGCACGCCGACGCTGGCGAGGGTGGAGGCCACCTTCCTCCCCACCAGGCCGCTCTTCCCCATCCCGGTCACCACCACACGTCCCGGGCAGCGGAGGATGAGGTCCACCGCCTCGAGAAAACGGCCATCCAGCCGCTCGGCCAGCCGCCGCACCCCCTCCCCCTCAATCCGCAAGGTGCGGGCAGCGCGCTCCAGAAGGTCCATGGGCTTGAAAATTAACACGAACCGCGGGAGGCGTCCACTCGGCCTACCCCGCCGCGCGCGGCAGGGGGATGGGCTCCTCTATCGGGGCGCAAAAGGAAGGA
>JBHIBR010000338.1:0-2587 GCA_046759145.1 Nitrospinota bacterium
GCCGCGGGCTTGGCCCCCGGCTCCGCGGGGGCGGGCTCTCCGATCTGTTGCGTCAGCACCCGCGCCAGGTCCTCCGCCACGGCGTTCTCGAGCCGGTAGACGTGAATGCGCGCCCGCTCCGGCGGCGCGGGCACGTCCAGGCTCTTGACCAACCTGCGCACCCGGACCATCTCGGCGGCCGGCGCCACAAGGATGAGGGCGTTGACGCGCTCGTCCGGGAGGATCTTGACCGCCGGGCGGGCGGGCGTCGGCGCGCGGGCGCCTCGGGGAGGGCGCGCCGCCCGGCGCCGCGCAGGGGGAGGGGTCGGCTCCCGCACGGCCGTCTCCACCAGTTGCCCCAGGGTGCCCGCCAGCTCCTTGGCCGAGGCGTACTTGAGGCGCACCACCGCCACCCGGGCCGCGGCCGGAGCCACGTCCACGGCGCGGATGATGGAGGTCAACCGCCGCACGTTGGCCGCCGTGTCCGTGAGGATGAGCGCGTTGGCCGGGCCATAGGGGAGAAGGCTCCCCTCCCGGGCGACCATGGGCCTCAGGATGGAGGCCAGGGCTGAGGCCTCGGCGTGGACCACCCTGATGATGCCCGTCACGACGCGGTCCGTCCTGGAGACCTCCGCGGGGTCCCGCGCCGGGATGGTCGGCACGCCGGAGCGGGCCGCCTCGCGCAGGGGGACGATCTTCGTCACCTTCCCCGCGGGGATGGTCGTGAACCCGTAGATGTGGAGCAGGGACTGGAAGACCTGGTAGACGTCCCGGACGCGGATCTTGCGGGGGGTGATGATGGTCACGCGGCCGCGGACCTTCTCATCCACCAGGAAGTTCCGCCCGGTCAGCTCGCTGATGTGCTTGATGACCACCCGGATGTCGGCGTTGTCGAAATCGAGCGCCACCAAGTCCCCCGGGCCGAGGGGAGCGACCCTCTCGGGGGCTTGCCCCGAGGCGCGATCGAGGCCCGCCGCAAGCGCTAAGAGCGCCGCCAGCGCCCACGCGACCGCCCCGCAGGCCCGGAGGGAAGGTCGGCCCTCGCGACGCCCGGCCCTCGCTTCACCGCCCGCCATGCTCAGACCCCCTCATTCGATGCGATAGGTGATGGCGTTTCTCTTTCCACCGCGCAGGACCTCCAACTCGACCTCCGACTGGCCCCGCATCTGGGCCAGCGCGGCGCCGAGCTCCCGCATGTCGCTCACCGGGTTGCCGTCCACGCGGAACACGATGTCCCCCCCCCGCAAGCCCAGGAGCTGGAGGATCCCTCGGCGGCGCCTGGGATGAACCCGCACGCCGCGCTCCCCATCGGCCGCCTGGTAGGGCACGCCCTGGAACTGCGCCAGCAACCGGACCGGCGACCTGGTGAGGCGCTCGAGCTCGGCCCGGCGCACGAGCCGCGTCGCGTCGGCGGCCTGGGGGGGCAGCCCCTTCCTCGGGCTGCCCTTCCCTGCTTCTCTCTTCGCCCTCTCCTGGAAAGCCCGGAGGACCTGGGCTCTTCCCTCTCGCATCAGGCGCACCTCACCCCGTTCCACCGAGGCGAGAGCGGCCCCTCCCACTTGCTCCCCGAGGCGGTAGATCCTCTGCTTCCTCGACCCCGGCTCCTCCAGGATGGCGAACCGCCTCCCCCCCGGCCCCACCGTGGTGCCCGCCAGGCGCAGGTCCAGGGGCGCCTTGCGCATGGCCCCGCGGGCGCGGGACGGCCCCGGCGGGGCAGCAGGCTTCAACGCCCTTCCGGATGGGCTTCGCCCGGACCGCAACCCCTGCGCCTGGAGGGGGACGGATGTGAACAGGTCGCGGCGCGCGATGATGCCGTAGTCCCGCTTCGGGGCCTGCTGCTTGCGCGGCGGGGGCGTCGGAACACCGATCGGGCCTGAGAGTGACGAAGGAGGTTCCCGCAGCGACCGGTAGGTGAGGTACACGTCCACGCCCGCGGCAGCGCCTCCGAGGGCCAAGAGGGCGGTCGCGCCGTGAAGAAGGCGCCGGATGGTCAAGGCTCCCCCCCCCCCCGGCCCGGCTCCGTGAGGCTCTGGAAGGCCGGCTCCCAGCGCAAGGGTGCAAAGGCGGACTCCCGGCGGGCCCGCTCGCGCATGCCCGCGTCCCTCGCGATGGCCTCCTTCAGGTAACGCAAGGCATACTCCGGGCGCCCCAGCCGGGCGTAGAGGACGCTCAGAGAGTAGGCGGGCCGGGGGTCTTGGGGTGCCAGCCGGATCGCCAGGCGGTACTCGTTGATGGCCAGGTGGTGGCTCCCCCGCGCCGCATAGAAACGGCCGAGCCTCGCATGGGCGCGAGCGTCGTCCGGCCGCATGCGGATGGCGGCGAGGTAGTGCGCCAGGGCGTCCCGCCCGCGACCCTGGCGCTCAGCGAGGGCCGCCAGTCCCAGCCGGGCGTCGGCCGATGCAAGGCCGCCCCCCCCGGCCCCCAGGGCGCGCTCGTAAGCCGCTTGTGCGCGGGCCCACTGCCCTTCCCGCTCGAAGGCTCGGGCCCTCGCGATCCACCCCTCCGGGGTCCGGGGAGATGTCTCGGGGCGCGCAGGGGGTCGTTTCGTCCCCGGGGGCGATGGGGCGGCGACCGGAGGCGCTTCAGGCGCCCGCGTCGGAGGGGGCGC
>JBHIBR010000339.1:0-2582 GCA_046759145.1 Nitrospinota bacterium
AGAGGGCCCGCCGCTTGAAACGGGCGAGGCGGACGAGGATTTCCCGCATCCAGCGATAGATGTCGTGGACCCCGAGGTGCTCCTGCAGCCGGGACATCCGCAGCTCCTTTGCTTCGGGCGACATCTCGATGGCCCAGCATATGGTGTCGGCGAACCCCTCGGTGTCAAAGGGGTTGACGAGGAGGGCGTTGTCGAACTCCTCCGCCGCGCCCGCGAACTCGCTGCAGACGAGCACCCCCCGCCGCTCGACCTGGCAGGCGATGAACTCCTTCGCCACCAGGTTCATCCCGTCGTGAAGGCTGCTCACCAGGCAGAAATCGGCCGCGCGGTAGAGGGCCGCCAGCTCGGTGGAGGGCAGGTTGCGGTAGAGGTAGCGGATGGGCGGGGGGCCCTTCCCGCCGAAGCGGTCGTTTGCGTGGTTGATCCTCTCCTCCACCGCGGCACGGAGGTCGCGGTACTCCTGGATGCGCGTGCGGCTGGGCACGGCCACCTGGACGAACTGAAAACGGTTCTGGTGGCGGGGATATCTCTCCAGAAACCTCTCGATGGCCCTGAAGCGCTCGGCGATGCCCTTCGTGTAATCCAGCCGGTCCACCCCGATGCCGAGAACCCCTCCCCCGCCCAGCTCCTTCCGGATGGCCGCCGCTTGGGCCTCGCGGGCGCGCGAGCGGGCGAGAGACGACCAGTGGCCGTAGTCGATGCTGATGGGGAAAGCGGCCACCAGCGTCTCCCGGCCCCGGTATCGCACCACCCCTCTCCCCTTCACCACCCCTGCACCCAATCCCTGGGAGGCACAGTCGAGGAAGTTCTGGCAGAAGCGGTCGAGCTGGAAGCCCAGCAGGTCATTGGAGAGGAGGCCTGAGAGGAGCTCCTCCCGCCAGGGACAGGCGCGGAAGACGTCCCACGGCGGCCAGGGGATGTGCCAGAACTGCATCAGAGGAAGCCGGGGCTCCCGCTCCCGGAGGAAGGCGGGGGCGAGGGCGAGGTGATAATCCTGAAACCAGACGACGTCCTCCTCCCGCAGCTCGCTCTCAAAGACCGCCTGGGCGAACGTCTGGTTCACCCGGCGATACACCTCCCAGTCCCTCGCCCGGAACCGGGTCTTGTCCAGCCGCAGATGACACAGGGGCCAGAGGGTCTGGTTGGAGAAACCGTAGTAATGGCCCCGAACCTCTTCGGGGGAGAGCCAGACGCGCTTGAGGGTGTACTGGGGATCTTCAGGCGGGACGGGGCAGCGGCCCTGCTCATCCGAGCATTCCCGGTCCGCGTCGCCGCTGCCCCATCCCACCCAAAGGCCGCCGCTGCTGCGGAGGAGCGGGTCGAGGGCGCTCGTGAGACCCCCCGCCGGCCGCCGGACTTTCACGCCCTCGGGGGTCCTGTCGTGGATGTAGGGCTCGCGGTTGGATACGACGACCAGCCTGCCGCCGAAATCCCGCCGCAGGGTCTGGGCGATCTTCTCAATGGACATGGGCCAGTCGCCTCCGCGGAGCTCTCCCTTAGCCGGGCGCTCCGACCTGGGAAGGCTTCGGGGGGGTGGGGGCGGGAGCCCGTGCGGGCGCCCGCCGCCCAGACCCCGCTTTCCGCAGCCGGGGGATGAGGATGATCTCGATGCGCCGGTTCGCCTGGCGGCCCTCGGGGGTCTCGTTGGAAGCGACGGATCGGTACATGGAGTACCCCGCCGCCGAGAGGAGGCGCGGGTCCACGCCCACCACGCTCTCCAGGTAGCGCACCACGTTGGTCGCCCGCAGCGCCGAGAGTTCCCAGTTGGTGGCGAAGCGTTCGCGCAGGTTGGGCCCGATGGGGACGTTGTCGGTGTGGCCCTGGACCTGGATCTCCCGGTCCCGGACGGTTTTGAGAGTCTTGCCGAGCCGGTCCAGCACGCGGCGGCCGTTCTCGCTCACCTCGGCGCTGCCCGAGTCGAAGAGCAGCCGGCTCAGGAGGCTCAGGGTGAGGCGCCCCTCGACCTCCTTGAGTTTCACCTCGCCCGCCGCGATCTCCTGCCGGAGGCTGGCCGCGAGTTCCCGGTACACGCGCCCCCTCAGCTCGAGCTTCTCCTCGCGCCGGACCACCTCAGCCCGCGCCTTGCCCAGGCGCGCCCCGAGCAGGCGCACCTGTTCTCTCAGGGCACGGCGGTCGCTCTCGAGGCTCTGGAGGCGCTTCTCGGCCGCCCGCTGTTTCTCCTCGAGGCGCACCTGCGCCGCCTCGAGCTCCACCACACGCGCCTCATGGCCCTCGGCCCGGCGCCGCTCCTGCGCGAGACGACGCGTAAGGGCGTCGCCCCTAGCGCGGGCCTGCCGGAGGGTGGCCTGGATGCTCTCCGCCCTGCGCGCAAGGCCCTCCCTCTCCTGCCGGGCGCGGCGCAGCTCCCCCTCCAGGCGCTCCGCCCGCGCGGTCGCCCGCTGGATCTCCTCCGTGCTCGCGCAAGCCCCGAGGAGACCGACGGAGAGGGTGAGGCCGAGCGCGAAGAGAAAGCGCCCTCGCCGCTCGCTCATCCGCCGCACGTTCTGCGCCACACCCTTATCTCCCCTGCCGCCTCAGGCGGCGAGCCCCTCCGGGGGCGCCTCTCGTGCGGGCGCAGCTCG
>JBHIBR010000340.1:0-2577 GCA_046759145.1 Nitrospinota bacterium
AGGGGGGGGGGGGGGCGCCGCCGGGACGGCGGCGCTACGGAATCGCCCCGTAGCGCCGGCATCCTGCCGGCTGGGGTGAGGGCCGAGAGTTGATGAGAGCGCCAGCGACCCCTATAGTGGGCTTCAATCTGGGGCCGTGCAGCCGGGGGGGATAGTAAAGGGAGAGAGAGGATGATCCAGGCCGCCATTGCCCAACTCATCGCCGGGAACCACCTCACGGCCGAGGAGGCCGAGCGGGTCATGGACGAGATCATGACGGGGGAGGCCACCCCCGCCCAGATCGGTGGCTACCTCGTGGCGCTCCGGATCAAAGGGGAGACGCCCCAGGAGATCGCCGGCAGCGTCCGGAGCATGCGGGGCAAGGCCACCCGGGTCGAGACCCGCCATGAGCTCGTGGTGGACACGGCGGGGACGGGGGGGGATGGGGCCCACACCTTCAACATCTCCACCACGGCCGCCCTCGCCGTCGCCGCGGCGGGAGCGCCGGTCGCCAAGCACGGAAACCGCGCCGTATCCAGCGCCTGCGGGAGCGCAGATCTGCTCAAGGCCCTGGGCGTCAATATCGAGGCTCCCCCGGAGCGGGTGAGCCGTTGCATCGACGAGGTGGGCTTCGGCTTCCTCTTCGCGCCCCTCCTCCACGGGGCCATGAAGCACGCCATCGGCCCCCGCCGGGAGCTGGCCGCGCGGAGCATCTTCAACATCATGGGGCCCCTCACCAACCCCGCGGGGGCGAAATGCCAGCTCATCGGGGTCTATGACCCCTCACTCACCGAGCTCATGGCGACCGTGCTGGGGGAGCTGGGAAGCCACCGGGCCATGGTGGTGCACGGCTCGGACGGCATCGACGAGATCACCATCACCGGCCCCACGCGGGTCTCGGAGCTTAAGGACGGGAAGGTCAAAACCTACGAGCTCCGCCCCGAGGACGTGGGCCTCGGGCGGGCCGATGGGGAGAACCTCAAGGGGGGAGACCCCCCCGCCAACGCCCGCCTCACCCGGGAGGTGTTGGGCGGCGCCGGAGGCCCCCGGCGCGACGTGGTGCTCCTGAACGCCGCCGCAGCCCTCTACGTGGGCGAGCGGGCCAAGACGCTCGAAGAAGGTGTGGAGCTCGCCGCCCGGGCCATCGACTCAGGGGGCGCGCGGGAGAAACTCGAGGCCCTCATCGAAGCCTCCAACCGCTGAGGCCGTGACCCTCTCCACCTCCACCATCCTGGACGAGCTGGTGGCGGGGGTGCGGGAGGAGCTCGAGGCCGCAAAGCGCGCCCTCTCCCTCGCCGAGCTGGGGAAGAGGGTGGCGTCTGCCCCCCCGGTGCGGGGCCTTCTGCCCGCCCTCCGGGGTCCGGGCGCCCCCCGGGGCAAGGTGCGGGTGGTCGCCGAGGTGAAGCGGGCTTCCCCCTCTCAGGGGACCATCGCCTCCGAGAATTTCGACCCGGTGGCCATCGCCCGCCGCTACGCCGAGGGTGGGGCGGCGGCCATCAGCGTCCTCACCGAGAGACGGCGCTTCGGGGGCTCGCTAGGCCACCTCCGGGCGGTTCGGGAGGCGGTGGAGCTGCCCGTCCTGAGGAAGGACTTTCTGTTCGACCCCTACCAGCTCTATGAGGCGCGGGCGGCCGGGGCGGATGCGGTGCTCCTCATCGCCCCCATCCTGGACGGGGAGGAGCTCCGAAAGCTCCTCTTGGAGGCGCGCGCCCTCGGGATGGAGTCCCTGGTCGAGGTCCACACGGAGGAGGAGCTCGAGAGGGCCCTGGGCGCGGGAGCGCGCCTCCTCGGGATCAACAACCGCAACCTCCGCACCTTCGAGACCGACCCGGCCCACACCCTGCGGCTCCTCGCCCGAATCCCCCCAGAGCGGCGCAGCGCCCTCGTCCTCGTCTCCGAGAGTGGGCTCAACGGCTGGCGCGAGGTGGAGCCCCTCTGGCGGGCAGGGGTGGAGGCTATCCTCGTCGGGGAGAGCCTCATGCGGGCGGAAGACCCGGCCGCATTGCTCCGGGAGCTCCGCGGCCTCGGCGGTGGCTAGGTGAGGGGAAAAGAAGGGATGCTGCAGTTTTAGGATCCTTGACCCCTTCAGTTCCCCGGGGCTATGCTTGCTGCATCGTTCCCCCCTTCACCGGGCCGGCTGCCTGGAGGCCCCGGCATGCAGTGCCCCCGGTGCCAGCAGGAGAACCCTCCGCAAGCGAAATTTTGTCTGGAGTGCGGAACCCGTCTCGCTCTAACGTGCGCAAAATGTGGCACCGAGCTTCCGCCGGGCGCGAAGTTCTGTCTTGAGTGTGGCCAACCGGTAAGTGTTGGACCCACCCCCGAGTCCAAGTTCGGCTCTCCTGAAGCCTACACCCCCAAGCACCTTGCCGAGAGGATCCTCACCTCGAAGGGCGCCTTGGAGGGCGAGCGGAAGCAGGTCACCGTCCTCTTCGCCGACCTCAAGGGCTCGATGGAGCTCCTGGCCGACCGGGACCCTGAGGAGGCCCGGGCGCTCCTCGACCCGGTGTTGGAGCGCATGATGGAGGCCGTCCACCGCTACGAGGGGACGGTGAATCAGGTCATGGGGGACGGGATCATGGCCCTCTTCGGCGCGCCCCT